>JBEANW010000510.1:0-2522 GCA_041165225.1 Cyanobacteriota bacterium
ATTGCATTTATCGGGCCCTAAATATTTTTGGGAGATTATGTTCCCTGCTGCGGTTCCCTATATTTTTTCTGGTTTAAGGATTGGTATTGGTCTTTCTTGGTTGGCGATCGTGGCAGCAGAAATGCTGGTTGGTGGTGTGGGGATTGGGTTCTTTATTTGGGACTCCTATAACAGTTCTCAATTGAGTGAGATTATTATTGCTTTAATTTACGTTGGGATCGTCGGTTTAATCCTCGATCGCCTAGTTGCCTGGATTGCTTCCCTAGTTGTCCCCTCAGAACAAGAACAATAGTAGGGGCGAACGGCCGTTCGCCCCTACAGTAAGTATTTAGATAACTGTTCCCAATTCCCTAAAAAACCATGACTGCATTTCTTGAAGTAGATCACGTCGATAAGGTGTTTCCTCTAGCCAATGGAGGTCGCTACATTGCCCTGAAAAATATTAATCTGGAAATTAAACAAGGAGAATTTGTCTGTTTACTAGGACATTCTGGCTGTGGGAAATCCACTTTGCTCAATATTGTGGCGGGGTTAGATAAGCCAACCCAAGGTGGAATTATTCTGGAAAACAAACAAGTCAAAGATCCTGGTCCCGATCGCATGGTAGTCTTCCAGAATTATTCGTTACTTCCTTGGAAGACAGTCAGACAAAATATCGCTTTGGCGGTTAATCAAGTTTATGGTCATAAATCCGCAGGCGATCGCCGTATGATTGTGGAAGAACATATAGACATGGTTAACCTGCGTCAGGCAGCAGATAAGCGTCCTGCGGAACTTTCAGGGGGGATGAAACAACGAGTAGCGATCGCCCGTGCCTTGGCAATTCGTCCCAAGTTACTGTTGTTGGATGAACCTTTTGGGGCATTAGATGCCTTAACTAGAGGTAGCTTGCAGGAACAATTGATGAAAATCTGCCAAGAACATCAACTAACTTGTTTGATGGTTACCCATGATGCCGATGAGGCGTTGTTGCTGTCGGATCGCATTGTCATGTTAACCAATGGCCCTGAATCCCATATCGGACAAATTCTTAATGTTCCCCTGCCGCGCCCCAGAAATCGTCTGGATGTAGTTAATCACCCCAGCTATTACTCTTTGCGGGGAGATATCGTTTACTTCCTCAATCAACAGAAAAAAGCCAAAAAACGCCAAGCTCAAACTCCTGCTGTCCCATCCCGTCAAGGAGTAGAAAAAGTTGCCCTAAACCTGGGTTTTCTACCTTTAACAGATGCAGCCCCCTTAATCGTTGCTCAAGAAAAAGGCTTTTTCGTCAAACATGGTTTAACTCAAGTCAATCTAGTACAGCAAACTAGCTGGCAGGCGATCGCTGAAGGAGTAACTAGCGGTCAATTAGATGCAGCCCAAATGGTGGCAGGGATGCCCTTAGCCTTAACTATTGGCATGAAAGAACATGCCCCCTTACCCGTCGTCACCGCTTTAACCCTCTCCCGCAATGGCAGCGCGATTACCCTGAGTAAAGAGATCTATCAACAAGGAGTCCGCACCCTCAAGGATTTTAAACAGGCGATCGCGAATAACTCTGATCGAGTTTACACTCTGGGTATAGTCAATCAGGCATCAATGCATAACTTGATGCTGCGATATTGGTTAGCTGCGGATAGTATTGACCCAGATCGGGATGTGAATTTGGTGGTGATTTCTCCCTCAGAGATGATCTCTAATCTTCAGGCGGGAACCATTGATGGCTTTTGTGCAGGAGAACCCTGGAATAATAAGGCTGTGACAGAAGAAATAGGTTTTGTCATTGCCACAGATTTAGACATTTGGCCCAGCTATCTTGAAAAAGTCTTGGGTGTCAGGGAAGATTGGGCAAATCAATATCCTCAGACTCACCTGGCTTTAGTTAAAGCTTTAATCGAAGCTTGCCAATACTGTGACGATCGCCGTAATCGCGCAGAAATTGCCGAGTTAATGACTCAACCTCATTATTTAGATACTCCAGCAGAATATATCCGTCCAGGATTTATTGAACCCTATGATCGAGGGACAGGAGAACCAGCCCAGATGCTGCCTCAATACAACGAATTTTCCGTTAATCAAACCAATTTTCCCAGTCGCGTTGAAGGGCTGTGGATTTTAGTCCAGATGGCACGGTGGGGTATTGTTCCCTTCCCCCGTAACTGGATCGAAGTTTTAGATAAAGTAAGACGAAGTGATCTGTACTCAGAAGCAGCTAGACAGTTGAATTTACCTGGTTTAGAACCAGAAAGAGCTGCTTTTAAACTATTTGACGGCAGTGTCTTTAATCCTGATAATCCCCTTGAATATCTCCAGGGATTGAAAATTAAACGAGAAATCAAAGTAGAAGAAGTGGCGATCGAATCCTTAGCTGCTACCCCCTAATCCCCCACTCCCTAATCCCTAATCACCAAACTCCCATGCAAACCTCCAACAGTGTTTTACCCGATCAAATGACCACAACTGATGCTGCCAGCTTTTTAGAATTTGACGGTGTTGCCAAAATTTATCCCACTGCTAAAGGTAGCTACACCGTCCTAGAA
>JBEANW010000511.1:0-3253 GCA_041165225.1 Cyanobacteriota bacterium
TACTCTAAAGTTGGTGCGGGTAAGTTTCCCTGAGTTAGCACAGTAGTTATTAAATTCACTGACAAACTGGGGGGTTTCCTCCAATCCACCTACTCCTTTGACACTTTCGGCAAATAAAGAATTTAAGCCAAAGCGATCGCTATTATTAGTAGATTTAACTTGGCTACCATAAAAACCTAATAAACCACTGGTTTTATATACCCGCTGATTATCCCTAAATTGGGTTTCAATTAAACTATCCAAACGCTGTCTTAACTGTCCGTTATACCAAGTTTGATCGATCCGATTAAAGACATAAAATACGCGATCGCGGATTCCCATATTTGACTTCATCTTTTCCATCAACTCGGTTTCTTCTGAAGTCATTTCTCCTGCGGATGCAGGTTTAAGCACGCAAATCACTGCCGAAGTGTCGGGATGTTCGATTTTGCTGTAGGTAAGTTCCGCATCTTTTTTTACAGGTGCGTCAATCCCTGGCATATCCACCAAAACATTACCGTCTTGTAATAGGGGATGGTGACAGTAATATTCAACCTTAGTTAGCACTGCGCTATTACTCCCCCGCCTAGCATAAGTCGCAGCTTCCGATAGATTAGAGAAATTAAATTCCTCCATAGAATAAGTATTATTTTTCTGAGGATCGAGACGATCGCGATTTTCCTCAAAACCTCTTAACAACAACTCCAGTGCATTAGCTTTTTTTGCTCGTTCAGATTTACTTGCACCACCTTCTTGTTCGATAATGGCGGCACAGGCTTGATAGAGTAGCTTAATAATTTCTGGATCACTCAGATTATCTTTCGCTGATAATCCCAAATGCTGACACAAACTAGTAGCCTGTTGTTTAATTTCTGCTTCACTCAGAAAAGTAAGTACTACTCTTTCCCCTTGAGGTTCAGCATACTCAATGTAACATTCTGTTCCTGTGGCATGTCCTTCCGCACTATAAAGCAATTCTCTTTCTAATAGTGCGTTAATCAACATCGATTTTCCTGCACTAAACGCACCCGCAAACACAATTTCAAATTTAGGAGCGATCGCCTTTGCCAAAGATGCCGCAGCAACTCCAATATTTTGCTTTTCAATGTTTGATTCTTGAACTAAGTCTAGGATGCTGTTGACGTTATCTGCGAGGTGGTTGCACTGAGGAGGAAGGAACATACAAGTAGATGAAGTATAGAACTAAATCTAGAGTTCCCTAATATCAATCCTAATTATTCACTCATTATGCCGTTTAATTAATTTTCTTCAGGCGATCGCATCCTCGCTCTAATAAATTTATCCAAGTTTAAATTCCACCAGAATAAACCCTGTTGTGATTCCCCACTAATGATCGACTAGTCATCACCACTAAACGCCGAGGTTATATTTAGCAGGAGTATAAGGATGGTTGGGATGAAATGCGATCGCCTGATAAAAAACCTTAGCAGAGTGATATTCTTTTAGCCAGAAAATCTATTGCTTTTTCCTAGATTACAATCACTACAAAGAGTTTGTAAGTTATTAATAGCATTGCTTCCACCTTGAGAAAAAGGAATAATGTGATCTATCTGCAACTCTGTCTTTTTTGCTGATACGCCACAAAATACACAACGATGATTGTCCCGTCTTAATACATCCACACGAATTGCTTTAGGAATATGACGAGAGTTTCTTTGAGTTATTCTAGCTTTTGATCTAATTTTTTTAGCACGTTTGGGTTTAGGGGAAGAGGCTATAATTGATTCTCTTATCAATCCCCTAATTAACCTTTTAAAATCACCAGACATTACCAACAATGAGTAGCTTTACTTACTCCATAACTTTACTTAATCCAAAAAAACATTGAAAATAGCATTGTAGGGCGGGCAAAAATAACCTAGAGCAAAAAACGTTTCGAGATGAGCTACATTACCCACCAATTAATCAATGTAGATAATTTAATTGAATAATCTGACAGGAGAAGATCACTAAGATCGCATTCTCATCAAAGTGCGATCGCTTTTAATACTTTAACGACAAAGTTGTTGATCCTTTGATTTGACATTAGGATTAGTAGCAAGATAATCCCCAAGGCGATCGCATTCTGTTTTAGCTTCACTAACTGCTGCTACCGTTTCTGTCCCTGCTCACGCGATTAAAATTTCCAAAGTGACCGCTGGCGACGGCAATCTGTATGACTGCGATCGCAATTTTTGATAGCAAAAATGACTTACCAATTAATTCTTAGTGGTTGAGTTGCTCGGAATACCAGAGATCGGCGTTGACTTCATCTGTCTTGATCCTCTCGATATTTATCGGAGTGGCGATCGCAGGAGCTAGCAAATTTTCGGTTAGTGGTGATGGCTTGGAAATCACCAAAACCACGATCGCTAATCAAGCTCAATCTCGCCAACCATTGAGCGATCGCAAGCCGTCTTAGATAATAAGCTAAGCTAAGTTAATTTTTTTGGGGTTTCCCCTATTACTCGAAATTGACCGTCACAACCTACGAAGCACCAAACTCTTCCTTCAGCAGATCGTCATGATCGTCCGCCAGGTTTGCCACCAGAGTAATTAAGCGAGAAATTTCTCCAGGATACATATCTGCCACGGTACGTTGAGCGGAAATCATCACTTTGCCATCATGAATACTAAAGCAGGTTTCAAAAGTCCCAGTCCAATTCATCTCTAACAAGCGACGCATTAATCCAGGCTCATCACGAGCGGGAAGATGCAATAAGCTTGACCAAACCGTTAAGAGATCGTTTTCACTTTCCCCTGTAAGTTGCACAAAGACTTCGACACTGCCATAAGTAAACTTCCAAGTACTACCGTCGTCAGTGTGACTTACCATAGCGGTATTATCCTGATCGAGAGTAGAAATCACAGTTTCAATCACTTCTTGATGGCTAGAATTCTCTTCGATCAATTCTGACCCCGCCTCTGTAGTATTTACCTCTGAATTAGAAATTTGACCAACCATACTGCTGTCCTCTAGTTACATAAATACTGAAAATCAATGGCGAAATAATGCCGACATGGTGAATTTAGCATCAAGTGTTGATAATCGCTAACTTTACACCTACTAATTTTAACTTTGTCTGGAAGATTGCAACTCAAAAGCGACACTAGACAACCAAATTATTGTTTGATCGCATCCGAGGTTGCTTCAGGTGAGGAAATATCCGAGGCAGGCTGAGGGAATAATTGTTTGAGAGAGATATAGATACCACCAGTAATAACTATTGCCATTAATGCTATTTTCGCTTTTTGCCCCAGTCCCTGTTGAGTT
>JBEANW010000512.1:0-2859 GCA_041165225.1 Cyanobacteriota bacterium
AATAGAACAGTGAATCCTTCAAAAAAAGCAGTAATACTATATGCACCAAGCTATGGTAGCAATGCCGCCAAAAATATTGAAACACTTGGTGCTTTCCCTGTAAAGGACTCAGCTCAACTGTTTCAAAAAATGTCTGAAGTTGGAGCTAAATAGATGCCAAGCAATATTTTACTCTACACTGCCGAAAAAATCTCTAGTGAAGAGATGATCAAAAAAGCTATTGATGTAAAAGCTGAAAATATCTCGCAGGAAAATGAAACAAGATTTACATTGACTAGGGATACCCAAACGATTTGGTTTTTTCTGGATTCTATTACACTTTCTGAGCTAGAAGAGCCATCTTTATCCAAGGTTGTAGAGCTGATTAGTGGAGTTCCTCAGACATGTATAAACATTGAAATTAGACGCACTGGTAATGGGGAAAGATTAGCTGCGGAGTTAGCTAATTATTTTCTTCAGTATTACTCTGGCGTATTGCTGGGAGTCACCAGATCTCCCTATTCTCGACAGGATATAGCGAGAATGTTGATTACTGATTCTAAGCCAGATTTTGACGGTTAACTTCTAATCAATATTTCTAGGCTTTATCCCGATTTCCAACAATTTAGGAAATCGGAATTTTTTTTATTGATTCAGAGCTTTACTATTTCATTAAGATAGATTCCCAAGTGGCTTTGACTTAAAAGTGCCAACAATACACTTTACTCTTTACCTATCATTATGAATTTCGCAACATACGCTAATCAATTGAACTGATATTCTCTAATTTTTACGTCTCCATCCATATGGAAACCCATCATCTTCTTCTACAATTCCAGTTGTAGGGTTAATACGTTCAAATTTTCCATTTTCATTTTTTCTTGGCCCCAAAATAGTGCGGAGCAGGTCTTTAGCGAATTCATCATGCTTGAACTTAGTCATTGATTTAATGCTTTCATATATTCACTAAAGACAAATCAGTATAGATTTAGTACCAATAAAGTATACGATTAGAATCAATCTTAAACCAAAACAGTACAAATGATTATTGTCATTGGTGGCATCAAGGGCGGCGCTGGCAAGAGCACCATCGCCGCTAATTTAGCCGCTCGCCGCTCTACCGAACACAAAGTTTTGCTTGTCGATGGTGACGAACAAGAAACCACCACCCTATGGGCGGCGACTCGCAGCGAAAATTTTCCTGACAAAAGCGAGAACCTTACTTGTATCCAATTACGAGGCCGAGCGACCAGAGATGAAGTTCTCAAGTTATCCACTCATTATCAAGATGTACTGATCGATGTTGGTGGTAGAGACACCACGACCCAACGCGCAGCTCTGACGATCGCCAATCTAGTCCTTCTCCCTTTACCGCCTCGTGGCCCAGATATTTGGACGCTAGACAAGGTAGCTGAATTATTAGAAGAGGTTCGTACCGTCAACCCATCTCTGCCTGCTTGGGCTTTTCTCAATCGTGCCGATGCCAGCGGCACCGATAACCAAGATGCTATGCAGATGATCTCAGATACTCCCGGCATTGAACTTATTCCCCCCCGTATTGGTGACAGAAAAGCTTTCCCAAATGCCCATACTCAAGGCTTGAGTGTCATGGAAGTTAAGCCCCCTTCTCAAAAAGCTGTCAAAGAATTGGAAGAACTGTATCAGTACTGTTTTGATTCTGATACAGTACTAAATAAGAACTTAAAGGATACTAAATGACTATTCAGAAGCCAGTTCGCCAAACATCAACAGCTAGCTCATCTGACATCGATCGAGTGATTAATGCGGGTAGCCCTCCTCCTGCATCGATGGAAACTTTGGCAGTCGAAAAGGATATTAAATTTCAAATGGTCATCTCACCTGAGCTATGCCAGTCGATCGATGATGCTCGTAAGCCTACCAAAACCAGCCGACGATCCTGGCTGCTGCAAGCGGCACAAGAAAAATTAGAGCGTGAGGGGAAATTACGATGAACAGTCCAAGCGATACATAATACTTTTGCCAAAAATTCTCTGGAAACTCTGCTTCAGCCTCTGGATACAGGGTGCTTTTACCAATTAATTTTATTTATGTTTGCTTCTATTAACCATTACCTGCAATCAGCTACCAGAGAAGTCTTGAGAAATCTTAACAATAGGTTAAGTCAATGTAATTCGAGGATATTGATATAATTTGGCGTAATGTTTGTCCCCCTAAAATGGGGAAAACAGCTTGCTTGAACAAGCTGTTTTCCAATTGACAAACATAAAAAATATCTACTCCAATTATCCCCATGAATAACCTTGATGGCAACCGATCGACCTTCGATCGGGTTGCAAGTCATACCTATGACATCGGCTCTAAGACCCAGTTTCTGACCCTTTCAGGGAAGTCTAAAACAAAATATATTTGCCCGGTGTGTGATGGCAAAAACTTAGATATCAACCCACCTAAATATCATTGCTTCACCAATGAATGTGATGCTAAGGATATCAGAGCCGCGATCGAT
Organism: Cyanobacteriota bacterium; assembly: GCA_041165225.1. Classification (GTDB taxonomy): domain Bacteria; phylum Cyanobacteriota; class Cyanobacteriia; order Cyanobacteriales; family Xenococcaceae; genus Waterburya. The sequence continues at coordinate 2,468 of JBEANW010000512.1, forward strand.
CAACTCGAAGGCAAACACCCCGACGACTGGAAAAAGCCCAGCCCAGCCCGCCAAACCAGCGAATACTTTTACCCCAATCGAGCTGGTGAGCCACTGGTGAAAGTAGTGCGCCAGGACAACGGTGCAGGCAAGAAGAAATTCTTTCAAAGCTATTGGGGCGGCCAGGATTGGAAGAAAGGTAATCCCCAAGGAGTCCGCTCCCACATTCCGATCTACCGGTACCCGGAGGTGCAAAAGGCGATCGAGCAAAATCAACACATATATATAGTGGAAGGCGAAAAAGCGGCAGATGCTTTGTGGATGTTGGACATCCCGGCCACTACGACGATCGGGGGCAGTGGTGGGTACAAAACCTATGGCGATTACAGCAGTGATCTGAAAGGTGCGAGGCT
>JBEANW010000513.1:0-6669 GCA_041165225.1 Cyanobacteriota bacterium
GGGGGAGTAGTGAAGTGCTGTCGAGATCACTACTCCATCATAGAGATTTAGAACCAGAGGGTACAAATCATGAATAATTCGCTGAACAATTTACCTTTAGACAAACAGTTGGCACATTATCGTTTTTGTACGGCAATTCAAAATATCAACAATATGAATGAATTAAAACATCAACTATGTGAAATGCACTTGCTTTATTTGCGACAGCAAGAGGTATTTATTCAGATTGCCAAAAACAGTGTGAATTAAATTTAGCAATTGATATTTTACTAACGTCAACGGAAATCGAATTTAATCAAGTCCTTTCTCCAACTTTTAGGAGATTAACCAATGAAAATTGCTCAAATTGCGCCTCTATGCGAACAAGTTCCGCCTGCTGCTTATGGTGGTATAGAGTTTATAGTTAGTTCACTTACAGAGGAATTGGTTTGCCGAGGACATGAAGTTACTCTTTTTGCTTCGGGAGATTCTCAGACAGTAGCTCGTTTAGAAGCTTGTTGTCCAACAGCTTTGCGGATAGCGGGAACAAGCCACGCAGAAAATTTAGCTTACCAAAAGCTACAGCTTAATCGAGTCTTCAGTAGAGCTAAAGAATTTGATTTAATTCACTCCCATGTAGGATCGGTTGTGTTTCCTTATGCGGATTTTGTCAATACTCCAACGCTACATACAATTCATAATGTTATTGTTCCTAATAATGAACCACTATGGCTTGATACTTGCCACACAAATTTTGTTAGTATTTCTAATTCACAACGACGCAACGATCTTCAATTAGAATACTTAGCTACTGTTTATAATGGTATTGATCCAGGTAGATATCCTTTTTATCCCGAGCCAGATAATCCTCCATATTTAGCTTTTTTAGGTCGGATGTCACCAGAAAAAGGTCCCCACCTAGCAATTGAAATTGCCAAACGTACGGGCTGGCATTTAAAGATGGCAGGAAAAGTAGATTCTGTAGACGTGGATTTTTTTGAAGAGGAAATTAAACCCCTAATTGATGGCAAACAAATTGAATTTTTAGGTGAATTCAATCACCAGCAGAAATGTTCCCTTTTAGGTGGTGCAGTCGCAACTTTGTTTCCTATTACCTGGCAAGAACCTTTTGGTTTGGTAATGGCAGAATCGATGGCAGTGGGTACGCCAGTAATTGCGATCGCCATGGGTGCAGCTCCAGAAGTCATAGAAGATGGTAAAACAGGATTTTTGTGTAACAGTGTTGAGGAATGTATCGCTGCTCTCGATCGCCTTGGGGAAATAGATCGTCAAGCCTGTCGCGATCGCGTTATTGCCAATTTTAGTGTTAACCGCATGGTTGATGACTACGAGGCAGTTTATCGGCAAGTACTAGCCAAGAAGACTGAGGAGACTATGATGAATGCTCGCTTGATACATTCAACTATTGATCAAAATTCTCGACCACTGGCAAGCTTTACCAATTCTCACTTTTTTCATTTTTAGGATGAAAAAATGATGCTAAATTTCCTAAGACAAGGACTAATAAGCCCTATGAGTAGTTTTTACTTTAAGGCATTAAAAATGCCTTGGTGGGTAGAAATTAAAACTACTCTTCCTCTTTGTATCTATTATTTCGGTCCTTTCCATTGCAAAAAAGCAGCGCGACTTTCCCAGTCTGGCTATATTGAGGATTTAGTTCAGGAAAAAGCCTGTGGAATTACTGTGGAGATCAAGCGGTTGCAGCCAAAAATACTTACTGTTTATAAAGATTAGCAATACAGCACTACAAAAAACATTAGGACATTCATTCTTTCCCCTTCCCCCTTTCCCCTTCCCCCTTTCCCTTATGATTCGTGCAAGAAGTCTAATATTAACTAATTAAATTTATGATCGAGCCGATTGAACTTAATGGCAAAACCTATGTCCCCGCCGAAACTGCGACTCTCCCTAAATGGCCCTGCGTAATTAATAATTCGCGACTCTCAACTCTTACCCTCAAAGATGATGATATTTTCTTGGTGACAGACACCTTGGGTAATATTCCTGGCTGTCTACCAGGCGAAGCGAGCAGCAGTGTCGGACTATTTTGCCAAGATACTCGTTTTTTAAATCGTCTGGAATTACAAATAGATGGTCAGTTACCAATTCTTCTGAGTAGTAATGCTCGTTGTGGCTTTACCCTTTCTGTTCTCTGTGCTAATCCCCATTTAGAAAAACAACAAATTGGGGCAGAAACCATTGGCATTGAACGAGAAATGGTGATTAATGGCGGACTGTTTGAAGAACTGACAGTAACTAATTACAGTACCAGTTCAGTCAGTTTTGAGCTTAGTCTCAGTTTTGATGCCGATTTTGTCGATCTGTTTGAAATTAGAGGCTGGAAACGTAAACAGAGGGGCAAACTATTGCGTTTGCTGGATGCAGTAGAAATTGTCGATCCAATAGTAGAAGCAGAAGCTATTGCCGTTGAAAATTTAAATTTAAATTTAAATTCTGACCCACCAAAGGCAAAACTCGAACCTAAAAATAATCCCAATAATCCTGTTATTGATTCACCTCCTGCTGAGTTTTCAGAAGGCAATATCGAAGATTTGCGATCGCTAGGAAGAGAATCAGAAGAATTGCTCATAGTCTATCAAGGTTTGGATGGATTAGTCAGATCCTCTCGGATTCAGTTTTCTGCTCGTCAACCCGACTATTTTAAGGGCTACACTGCTATTTGGCACCTGGAGTTAAATCCCCACGAAACGATACATTTAGGCTATCGTGTGCAGTTACTTGCTAGCAGTCAGTCCATTTCTAAAGTAGGTACCCCCATGACCTTGATGCAGGCAAAAGCAGCAGAGTCGATGGAGTTGCAAGAATGGCAGCAGCAATTAACCACAATTCGTTCCGATAGTAATATTTTTAACCGTCTAATTGAAAGAGCAGAGCAAGATGTTTATCTATTGCGCCAGAGTTTTGAAGAGCGAAAATTCTTATCGGCGGGAATTCCCTGGTTTGCCACCTTGTTTGGTCGAGATTCAATTATTGCAGCCTGGCAAACGCTAATCCTCGACCCTAAAATTGCTAAAGATACTTTGTTCATTTTGGCACAGTATCAGGGTACAACTGAAGACCAATGGCGAGAAGAATCGCCAGGTAAAATCCTGCATGAATTGCGCCTGGGGGAAATGGCACGCTGTGGCGAAATTCCTCATACTCCTTACTACGGTACGGTAGATGCAACTCCTTTGTGGCTGGTTCTCTATGCCGAATATTATGCCTGGACGGGCGATCGCCATACCATAGACCAATTGTGGGAAGCTGCCCTTGCTGCTATGAGTTGGATCGATCGCAACTTAAAGAAAACAGGATATTTAGCTTACGCTCGTAATTCTGCTAGTGGCTTGCTTAACCAGGGTTGGAAAGATTCTGAAGACTGTATTGTTAACCGCCAAGGTCAATTGGCAAGAGGAGCGATTACCCTTTGTGAGGTTCAAGGCTATGTTTATGGAGCCAAAATGCGTCTATGTGCGATCGCCGAGATGATGAACAGAAGCGATCTGTCTGGCAGGTGGTATCAAGAGGCTTTAGAACTTAAAAATCGCTTTAATCGAGACTTTTGGCTGCCTGACTTTGATTACTGTGCTTTAGCTTTAGATGGAGAGGGAAAACCAGTCGATAGCATTAGCAGTAATCCAGGTCATTGTTTAGCCATGGGAATTTTGCAGCCTGACAAAGCGATGAACGTCGCCGAAAGATTACGTGCGCCAGATTTGTTTAGCGGGTGGGGAATTCGTACTTTAAGTAGTTCGTCTCCTGCCTACAATCCCATGGGCTATCATACGGGTTCGGTTTGGCCGCACGATAATAGTATTATTGCTTTGGGTTTACGCACTACCGCTCGGGAAGTGACGGGAGACTCATTTAGTTTAATCGAGCAATCTTTGGAAGTCGCCAGCGGAATTATGGATATGGCTCTCCAACAACCATATTTACAACCGCCCGAACTTTTTTGCGGTTACAAACGATGTGAAGCAAACACTCCCGTACGTTATCCCGTGGCTTGTTCCCCCCAAGCTTGGGCGACAGGTGCGCTGTTCCAACTTTTGCAGGTAACAGTTAATCTTGTCCCCGATGCAGCTAATAACTGTATGCGTGTCATCGAGCCAGTTTTACCCGAATCACTTAATCGTCTCTCGTTACACAATCTCAAGGTAGGTTCAACCATACTCGATCTCGAATTTGAACGTTTAGGAAATACTACTGCCTGTCGGGTAGCGAAAAAGCGGGGTAATCTTCGAGTAGTTTTTGAAGCTTAATTTTAGGAAGAACTAATAAAAATGACTAATAAAAATAAAGTCAAAGATAATGCTGTGACATTGGGAGAATGGGCGAACATTGCGATCGCTAATTCAAGATTGTTATGTCTTAAAAGAAATATTGTCAAAAGTATTCAAATCAGCGATCGCCGACAAAATGCCTATCTTAGTAACAGTAACTATACTGGCGAAAACGCGCTATCAAAAATGGCAAGAATGGCAAGTTCTACAACAACAGTTTCTAGAAGCTAAAACTCGTAAAAAACTTAGGCTAGCTGTACAGTAGCAACCTCTATTTACGCAACGGCGATCGCAGCTTATAAAAAACGATTTACTCTCTTTTACTTTTTTTTCAATAACTTCCTAAAGCACAGAAAGCAGCCCAGTGATAGGGAGAAGCAAAGGGGCGAGAATTATCGGGCAGACGAAATAAAGCTGCATCGATTTCAAATATCTGTGTGCCATTTACAGGTAATTTGCGACTCCACTCTTCTAACTCCTCTTTGGTTACGCTACGCAACCATAATTGAGCTTGATTTAAGGCAATGGGAACAGAATCGATTTCTTGTAAATTCTGATAAAACTTAATCATCAAGAAGCTAGTAGAAAGATCGTTTACTGCCCATAAACTGCTAACTACACTAGGGCTACCTGCAAACAAAAAACCACTAGGTAAACCAATATATTCATCGCTGAGGCTATTGAAGTCGGTTAAACCTGTTTCGCAAGCCGAGAGAGTTACCAAACGACAGTTGTGTAAATCTAAAGTAAAGATTTCGCCCAAAGTCAGGCATTTTTCTAAGTCAATACTTCCTCCACCTCTAGCAGGAATAAAGCGAGATTTGGCTTCAGATGATTCGGAATCGTCAACAGTTGCAACTTGACTCTCTGCCAGCAATAAAGCTGAGAGTTCTGGGTTCTCGAAGTTAAAATAACCGTGACAAGAAAAGTGAGTTAAATTAGCCTGTCCTAATCTTTCTTGACTCAAAGCCGATTTATGAGCCTGTTGTTGTTTTAATACATCATCATGGGGCTGAAACTGAGAACGAATTGCTTGAACTTCGATGTCGGTAAATTCTAAATCTTCTGTTGGGTTTTGAAAGGCAAACAAACGTTCTAATTGAGGATAGGATTTTTTTTGAGTAAGTTGTAGTAATTGAACGCTTGGGGCATAACTGACACCTTGAGGGAATAGATCTAACAAACAGTTACCGTTAACAAGAGGGAGGGCGTGAAGGGGAATAACGTGCAGCCAGCGATGGGGAACAAGAATGATTTGATTACAATCAGGGAGAATTGTGTTAATTTGGGCAATAATTTCGTCTAATTTCAAGGTTTTAGCGATTTGATGGAGAAATAAGATTAATTGTTCGTCCCAAGTTTTTTTTAGTCCGACATAACTGTCTAAATATTTGTCTTTTGCTTGTTTTAAATCTTGTAATTCTGCAAAGCTATGAGAAACAACTAGAGGATGTGATCGGTTTTTGGTGATGATGAAAGCAGAAAGGTTATCGTCACTGACATACCATTCAATTAATGCTGTTCGGTGAGTAGATAAGGTGGCTTGTATTTGAGCAAAGCTAATAGGTTTGACTTGTTGAGTGAGTTGGAAACCAGGATCGACAGGTTGAATGTGTTCGGTAACTAAGGTTTCTAACTCTTGGCGTAAGTGAGATAAATTATCGAAGTCTAGATCGGAGTTATGGTTATTTTGAGAATTACTAGAATGAAAACTGCTACGTCTAAGCTGTATCTTTTGACGAAGAAGGCGTTGTTCGTTAAAAATTTGTTGGCGGAGGAAATTGAGACGAGTAGTTATTTGTATGGGAATATTGCCTTTAGGAGTGATATTGCGATTAACGATTAGATCTGCTAGGTTTCGGGCTTTACTAAGTTCGACATATTCAATGGCTTTGTTAATTAGTTCTGGATTAGCATCTGCTTGTCCTAAGTTGAGGCAAGCTTGCACCATTTTTATGTAGACATTGATGGCATTAGCAATGATTTCTTGTTTGCGATCGTCATTGGTTGCCCATTCCCGAAGTTGTTCGACTGATTCGATGGCAGTTGAGTAGGCATTGATGGCTAGTTGCCAGTTGCTTTGTTTAAAGGCGAGATTGCCTAGATTGCGAGCGGTTATGAGACAAAAATTAGGATCGCTTTGAGGAGTATGTATTGTTAAAGCAGCTTGAAAGTAGGCGATCGCTGTTTTGAGATTGTCTTCTTTGTTGCCAGCGATTCTATCTACGTAAGCAAGACCCAAAGTGTTTTGAGTAGCACTCCAATAAGTGGGGAAAGAGTCTTTGGTATGTACTTTGAGTGCAGCCATAAAGTAGGAAATAGCCAATTCTATGTTCTCTCTTCTGTCTCCTTCTATGGGATCTATATAAGCAATTCCTAGATA
>JBEANW010000514.1:0-11933 GCA_041165225.1 Cyanobacteriota bacterium
CAATGGCGTTATCGATCGCGCCAACGGGAAAAAGTACCCCCACGGCAATCACCGCCCCTGGTACAGCGTAGCCCATTGATGCCATTCTGACCGCCGTTTCCATGCCCCAATTCGACTGTAGTCGCAACCCATATGCCATAATCAAGGCTACAACCACTGCGATCGCAGCGGTCACCACTGCCAGAATTAAACTGTGTTGAGCAAGTTGCCAAAAGTGTTGATCAAAGTTATGTCTCCCATCGATCACCGCTAGACACACCAGTCGCCCTGCTGGGATCAAAAAGCCTAGGGCAATGGGCAGAAAGCAACAGAACCAAGATGCGATCGCCCACCATCCTTGCAGTTTAAACTTTGCTACCCGCTGATATCTTCCCCCTTGATAATACTTCGTTTGCTGCCGCGCTCCACGCTCTAATCCAATTAGTAGCAACACAAACACCAGCAACAACGCCGACAATTGCGCTGCCGCGATGGGCTGTCCCATGCCAAACCAGGTGCGGTAAATCCCCACGCTAAATGTGCTAATTGCAAAATACTGTACCGTCCCAAAATCATTCAGGGTTTCCATTAGCACCAATGCCAATCCAGCAACAATGGACGGTCGAGCCAACGGCAATGCCACCCGCGTAAAGCTTTTCCAAGGATTACAGCCCAAGCAACGACTTACCTCTAGAGTACAAGTGGACTGTTCTAAAAATGCCACCCGCGCTAGCAGATAAATGTAGGGATAAAGGACTAGACTAATTACCGCGATCGCCCCACCTATAGATCGAACCGTGGGGAACCAATAGTCTCCCACCTCAGTCCAGCCAAACACCCCTCGTAATGCCAATTGCACTGGGCCATAAAACTCCAGCATCTCCGTATAAACATACGCTAGTACATAAGCTGGAGCAGCCAGTGGCAATAACAATCCCCACTCGAACCAAGGCACCCCTGGAAATTGACACATCGTCACCAGCCATGCCGTCCCCACCCCAATGATGACCGTGAATAAACCAACTCCTAGCATTAACACCAATGAGCTAATCACATAGTCGGATAAAACAGTCCTGATTAAATGCTGCCAAACGTCTCCAGAGTTAGTAAAGACACTGCTGAATACCACTAGAATTGGGGCAAGCATGAGCAGGGTGATCATCATGACCACAAGCATCCAGCCATTGAAGAATTGTGAGCAGAATTGTGACCAGCCTCGGAATTGATATCGGTTCATCGAGATAGGGGGCAGGGGTTAGGGGGCAGGGGTTAGGGGGCAGAGAATTTCTGGATGTGCAGTTTAAATGAATAACAGCTTAAATCTTTTACATCAAGACAAAATTTTTTAAATAGGAAGAACTTGTAGCGCTCCTTTAAACTATAGAAGTAATTCTGTTGTTCTAGTTTTCCAGTCTCCATGATTTCTCGCCCCATTCTTCAGCTTCATCAAGTCACTTGCCAATATTCTCGTCATGTTCAACCTGCGGTTTGTTCGGTATCATTATCACTACAACCAGGGGATCTATTGGCATTATTAGGTCCATCGGGATGTGGCAAAACTACCTTACTTCGCCTCATTGCTGGGTTTGAACGACCCCAAAATGGCACGGTGGACATTGCCGAACGGCGAGTGGCAGGAGAAGGGCAATGGATAGCTCCCGAACAGCGGGGGGTGGGGATGGTGTTTCAAGACTATGCGTTATTTCCCCACCTCACCGTTCGTCAGAATATTGGGTTTGGGTTAAATGATCACCCCCGTCAAAGGGGAAGAATCAAGGATGTCTTAGAGATCGTTCGATTAGAAGGATTAGAAGCTCGCTACCCCCACCAACTTTCTGGTGGGCAGCAGCAGCGGGTGGCTCTAGCACGGGCGCTGGCACCGAATCCCTCCCTCATTCTGCTAGACGAACCCCTGAGCAATTTAGACGTACAGGTGCGACTGCGACTGCGCCAAGAACTCCGTACTATTCTCAAAACAGCGGGGGCTTCAGCCGTGTTTGTGACCCACGATCAAGAAGAAGCCCTCTCCATCGCTGACCAAGTTGCCGTTATGTGCCAAGGGTGTCTAGAGCAAATCGGTACCCCTGAACAGCTTTATCAACAGCCTGCATCTTGCTTTGTTGCGGAGTTTGTGACCCAAGCCAATCTCTTCCCTGCCCAGCGCCTAGGCAAGGTTTGGCAAACTGAACTGGGGGAGATTCCGACTACTCCTAACCACGGGGATTTAGATCGCGCGGAGCTGATGATGCGACAGGAAGATTTAGTTCTAACGCCTAATCATGCCAGTCCGATTGTGATTGGCGATCGCCAATTCCTAGGACGAGAGTATTCTTATGTATTACGTCTGCCCAGTGGTCGTTCTGCCATTGCCCGTACCCCTGTCACCACTTGCCTCGCGGTGAATACCCCTGTACAAGTGGCGATCGTCTCCGAAAAAGTTCAAGCCTATCCTTTAAAAAGCTTATAGCCTATAGCTTATAGCTTATAGCTTGTAGCTTGTAGCTTGTAGCTAACTCAACAGACAAGCTCTCTTAACCCGAACTGAGGTTAAGTTAGAATTGCGACCACTCTTCGGGCAACATATTGGCAATCACTTCCATCCCACCGTTACCATCAGGGGTAATCACATAAGCCATGCCTTGAGGATCGGGATAAATACCCGTTGCTGACTCAAAAATATCATCGTGTCCAATAATTACCGTATTAGTCCCACTTTCAGGGGCAGCAGTCAATAAAGGCATCACATTTGCCTTCATCTGCGCCACCTGCTCATCGGTATAATCTTCGGCTTTGGGAAAATTTAGGGCAGGATTCTTTTCATACTTGCCAAAAGCAAGATCCGCAGTTTGCCAAGCACGACAAAACTGACTGGAAAGAACTTGACCTACAGGAATCGAATTAGCTTCAAATCCTTCCCCTATCGCTTTTGCCTGTTGCCATCCCACTTCACTCAACATCCGCTGGGTAGAACAATCATCAACATTGGCAGTAACTTGATCAGCGTAATCTTTTTCAGTTTGGGCGTGTCGGAAATAGATGATGTGACCGCCTTGTTGTAATGCACTCAACAACTCTGCCCCAGAAAGTTGATCTTGAAAATCAGCATTTGCTTGTTCTCCAGGACTTAATTCTGCGCCACCTTCACCGCCTGCGGGGTCTGCGGGGGCTTCTTTGGGGGTAAAAGTAGTGGGAGCAGGAACTTCACCACCGCCTTCACCACCGCCTTCTCCGCCTTCCCCACCTTCAGCGCCAGCCAGAACTGTGGGGGGCTGTGGAATCAATCCCTCACCCCTTAACATCTGAGCTAAATCCGCAGAACTTGGTTCAGCAGAAACGGTTGTCGAAGACAACGCCATCGCACCACTGGCTAAAACATAAGCTCCCACACCTACCCAAACTTTAATTTTATGCTTCACTGTTTGACCTCTTATTCAACTAATATAAATTTTTTACGGGATGTGACTTCAGCAATTGCAATCTGCGACCCTAATTCTAGGGCTATCCTGGAGTCCCCTCCTGTTAAATAAATGCGAAACTTTAGCATCTACAATTAATTACTATACGCTATTGTGCATTGATAAATTAATCCAGACTCTAAAGTTTAATTGAGTCATATTCTTCAAGGGAGATGGTCATGATTCTGTGTGTGGGGGAAATTTTAACGGCTGCGGAGCTAGAAGAGATCATCGCAAAGCTGGAAACGGCTGAATTTGTCGATGGCAGAACAACGGCGGGTTGGCATGCCCGATTAGTCAAAAATAATACCCAGCTTCATCAGGCATCCCCTACATTGGGAGTGGTTCGAGAGCTTATTAGTCAGGCTTTACAGCATCATGCTCTGTTCCAAATGGCAGTGCGTCCAAAGTTAATTCGTCCAGTCACCATCAGTCGCTACGAAGCTGGCATGGCCTATGGCACTCACATTGACAATGCCCTGATGCAGAACCCCTTGATGCGATCGGATGTTTCCCTGACTTTGTTTTTGAGTGATCCTGAAAGCTATGAGGGAGGGGAACTGGTGATTGAAAGTACCCAAGGAGAAACGGCGTTTAAGCTATCCGCTGGATCGGCGATCGTTTATCCTTCTTCGACACTGCACCGAGTTGAAGCAGTGACTCAGGGCATTCGTTTAGCAGCCGTTACTTGGGTACAGAGTTTGGTGCGAGATCCCCAGCAGCGGGAAGTTTTGTTTGACCTCGAAACTGCTCGACAAGCGTTATTTGAAACTTCGGGCAAAACCCCTGTATTCGATTTGATCTCGAAAAGTCACGCCAATTTGCTGCGACAATGGATGGATTTTTGACGAGATGATTATTATCTCTAGACTAAAAATTTGCTATCCCTAATGATATATACTATCATTAGCTGACAGTTTATTCAAGCCCAACGCAATCTCATGAGTAAGATTTCTCGTCGTACCTTTATTGGTGCAGGAACCGCCGCTGCCACTATTGCCCTCAGTAACTGGGGACGCAATGCCCAATCCCAAACTAGTGGGTCGGTGGTCAATCTTTACTCCGCTCGTCACTATGATGCCGACAATGAGATTTATCAGGCGTTTGCCGATGCCACAGGTATTCAAGTTAATTTAATTGAAGCGGAGGCTGATCCCCTCATTGAACGGATTAAAAGCGAGGGGGCAAATAGCCCCGCTGATGTGTTGGTGACGGTGGATGCGGGTCGGCTCTGGCGGGCGGAACAGGCGGGAATATTCCAACCGACTAATTCAGAGATTCTGAATCAAGCAATTCCTGAAAATTTGCGTCATCCTCAAGGATTATGGTTTGGTTTTTCCAAACGAGCAAGAGTGATTATGTATGACAAAACAAAAGTCACCCCTGCGGAGTTATCAACCTACGAAGACTTGGCAGATCCCAAGTGGCGCGGTAAAGTTTTAGTGCGATCCTCTACTAATATTTACAATCAATCTTTGACGGGATCGGTTTTAGCCGTTGCAGGGGCAGCCAAAACTGAAGCCTGGGCAAAAGGTTTGGTGGCAAATTTTGCTCGTCCAGCCCAGGGAAATGATGTGGGGCAAATTCAATCCTGTGCTGCTGGGGTTGGCACGATAGCCATTTGTAACACCTATTATTTACTGCGGATGGTGGCTTCTGATCAACCCGAAGAGCGTGCTGTGGCGGAAAAAATTGGCATTTTCTTCCCTAATCAGCGCGATCGCGGTACTCACGTTAACATCAGCGGGGGCGGTTTGGTCAAGAATTCCCCCAACAAAGCCAATGCCATTAAATTTCTCGAATTTTTAGCAAGTCCTAAAGCTCAGGAAATCTTTGCCAAGAGTAATTATGAATATCCTGTCTTGGCAGGCGCGACCGTTGACCCCACATTAGCAGCTTATGGCACGTTTAAAGAAGACACGCTGAATGCAGCTGTGTTTGGGCGCAATGGTGAAGAAGCGCTCAAAATTATGGATCGGGCGGGGTGGAAATAGCTTAAATACTCCTAAGAAACAAATTAAACTAAGTCAGGTTGAGGAACAAGAAGGAAGATCGCAGTAATGAATACATTTTGAGGATCTGAACTGCTTGTCGATTCTTAAATTTAGAATTGCTAAAAAAAAGGACAGTCATTTGACTATCCTCAATATTCATGAATGTATTTAGTTGTTATTTGTAGGAACTGATTGACCGCATTCAAGATCAAAGATTACCCAAAATCAGCATTAGATTTGAGGGACAAATCTTTCTTTATCAGGTACTTCGGCATACTCCGAAACAATTTGCTTTAGTTCTTCCCCATCAATGGTTTCTTTCTCAATTAAAAGATCCACTAGGCGATCTATTACTTCACGGTTCTCTCTTACAATCTTCCTCGCTAACTGATGACCATGTTCAGCAATCTGACGTACCTGATCGTCAATGCGGGAAGCAACTTCTTCGGAGTATTCGGCGCGGGAAGTTAAACCAGCTCCCAGGAATACTTGATCTCCTTGAGCACCGCCTAAAGCAATGGGACCTAAGTCACTCATACCGTAAACAGTAACCATTTGACGAGCCATTTCTGATACCTGCTGTAAATCGCCTCCAGCACCAGTAGTTACTTCATCGCTACCAAAGACTTCTTCTTCCGCTGCACGACCACCCATGGCTCCAGCAATTCTTGCCATCAGTTGCGAACGACTAATCAAACCTTGATCTTCACTAGGGATAAACCAGGTCAAACCTTGAGCCTGTCCTCGAGGAATTAAAGTTACTTTCTGAACAGGATCATGATCCTTAACGAGAGTACCCACGATCGCATGACCGATTTCATGATAGGCAATCAATCTTTTGCTCTTACCATCGGTTAAAGGAGTACCCTCCATTCCAGCGACTACACGGTCCACCGCGTCATCAATCTCGTGAATGGTCACCGCTTCCTTACGTCTTCTAGCAGTTAAAATAGCTGCTTCGTTGAGGAGGTTAGCCAAGTCAGCACCCGAAAAACCAGGAGTTCGACGAGCGATCGCATCTAAGGATACTTCAGGGGCAATTTTCTTGTCTCTGGCATGAACTTCCAGAATTTCTAAACGACCCTTGATATCGGGGTTGTCTACCATTACCTGACGGTCAAAACGACCTGGACGCATCAGGGCGGAGTCTAAAACATCAGCACGGTTAGTGGCAGCAATAATAATAATGCCTGTATTGCCTTCAAAACCATCCATTTCTGTTAGGAGTTGGTTCAGAGTCTGCTCTCGCTCATCGTTACCACCACCAATACCAGCCCCCCGCTGACGACCTACCGCATCAATCTCATCAATAAAGATTAAACAAGGAGCATTTTCTTTCGCTTTCTTAAATAGGTCACGAACACGGGATGCACCCACACCGACGAACATCTCGACGAATTCGGAACCAGAGATGCTGAAGAACGGTACAGAAGCTTCCCCAGCGATCGCTTTAGCCAATAAGGTTTTACCAGTTCCAGGAGGGCCTATGAGCAACACCCCTTTAGGAATTTTCGCCCCTACAGCAGTAAACCTTTCGGGCTGCTTCAAGAAAGTCACAACTTCTTGTAATTCTTCTTTTGCCTCGTCAATTCCCGCCACATCATCAAACATGATGCCTGTCTTAGCTTCCATCTGAAACTTCGCTTTCGACTTGCCAAAACTCATTGCCTGTCCTGGGCCACCAGGCATATTGTTGGAACGACGGAACAAAAAGAATAAAGCCCCAATCAGAATTACTGGGAAAATTAAATTACCCAACAAGCCCCAAACCGCTCCTTCATTACCAGCAGGATGATATTCAAAGTTAATATCAGCATCTCGTAGTTTGGCAATTAACTCAGGGGAATTAGCAGGCAGATCAACTCTTAATTTCTGTAGTCGATTATCTAATTCAGGGTCGATCGCTTGCACAATCGCAGTCCTACCGTTGTCGTATAGCTCTACAGCGGTAACTCGATCAGAATTTAGATAATCTAGGAAACGGCCATAGGTCATCCGCGTACTGGCGGTATTACCACTTAAACCACTGCTAGGGGCTGGAGTAGTGAAAGCTCCTTGCCACAGGAAAAAACCCACTACCAACAAAGGTAGTGACCACAGTAAGGCAATTCTCCACGAAAAATTCTTCATAGCTTATAATCTGTTTTTAGTTGAATATTTATTAGCTTATTTTTTTATCCGTTATTAAACCGTGACACCAGAGGTTATGTCGCGTCTGTCTTTTAACCTTTGGTCAAGTTTCTTTTCTTTATGTTACCTCTAGCTTAACTAAATTTAACGTAATTCTCATTTTTAAAGCAAGATTAGTCGGGTTCGGCTTTCCAAACTGTAAGCTACAAGCCATAATCTATAAGCTTTAGAGGGTTTTCTACTAGGAATATCTAAATCATTGCTCTAGCATGAACAGAAAAAAGCGCCTACTATCAATTTAGTAGACGCAAGGCTAGTTATTAGAAGTTACAGCCTAGTAAGTTTCAACGTGCCAGCGATGTTCTTTTTTCATCGCCTTACGGTATTCATCCCAATTAACATCATGCTTGGCAGCAGCAGCACTTAACGCTTCATCAATACCGCCTTCCATGCCTTTCAAACCACAGATATAGGTATGAGTTTTGGGATTCTGCATTAATTCCCAGAGTTGGTCTGCATGTTCAGCAATTCTGTGCTGAATATACATTCTGCCACCTTCAGAATTTTCCTGTTCTCGGCTGATGGCATAATCCATGCGGAAGTTATCAGGATGATCTGCCACCATCTTCTCTAGCTGTTCTTTGTAGAGAATGTTTGCTGTTTTGGGAATACCAAAGAACAACCAAGCCAAACCTTTGAAATTGTAATCAGGATTTTTGTTTCCTTCTAAAAACATGCGCCAGAGATAAGCACGGAAGGGAGCGATTCCTGTCCCTGTAGCAATCATGACGACGTTGGCATCTTCATCATCAGGCAAGAGCATTTCTTTCCCGACTGGCCCTGTAATGGCTACATCATCCCCTGCCTTGAGGTTGCAGAGGAAACTAGAGCAAACCCCCTCAACGTGTTCGCCACTTTCAGGATGGTTGTATTCCAATTTACGGACACAGAGAGAGACGGTTTTGTCTTCGAGATCATCCCCATGACGAGTCGAAGCAATGGAATAGAGTCTTAGTTTATGGGGCTTACCTTTGTCATCTTCCCCAGGAGGAACGATACCAATACTTTGGCCTTCTACGTAATGTAAATCCCCTCCAGAAAGATCAAAAGTCATGTGACGGCAAGTACCAATACCGCCCTCGTCTACCAAATCATAGATTTCGGTACACTTGCCAACGTAAGGATCTTTAGGGCGATAAATATTGACAGGAACTTCAGTTTTCGCTTTTTTTGGTGTTGCTTGAGTCATAGATTTCTGATTATTAGAGGCTTGTTTCTGCTTAGGTGCAGATTGGTTATTAGCTTGACTATCTGGCGCTGGTGTATCACCTCCAACAGGTTTGATGCTAATTACCTTGCCGCCCAAACTATTAATACGACGCATCTCCTGATTCATTCTGCTGTAGGGAACGGTGATCATGACTGTCCCGCTGCTACGAATCGGTGCTTGAGGATCAACGGTGTTTTGAGATAAACCCTCTACCTCATAAACGAATAAACGGTGCTTATATGCAGTGTTGCTGCTAGAAAACGCGGCACTAGAGTTGTACATTACCTGGACTTCATCCCCCAACTTAAAATTAGACTATTAAATACTTTCCATAACTGATACTGATTGCCAGACTCGCTAGTGAATTAAGTAGGCAGCCAAAACAGCAGTTTTGATTATTTATGTTGCTCTAATAGACTATCATTTGAGGACTATTATTAATTCATCCGCCAGTAAAAACCTGAGAGCAAGATCCTAAGTAAAATTTCAATCTCAGATCTATCCATAAACTACATCCTTGAGGGCAACGGAGTCTGTAGTGAGGAATTCACTTTCATTTTTTTTTAAGTTTCAAGTCTCCCATAATATTCCCCTAAGTCCCAATCTCCCTAAGTCCCTAAATTTGCCTGACGGCAAAACGGAACAGCCATACTTGTAGAGGGGGTTCGGTTCTGGTAAGATCCATCAATGTTAGTAATTAACATTTAATAGCCAGGTTAACTAGCTAGAAATCCAGCTTACTCAGAGTATTTTGGTCAAGTTTCGAGCAAATTTAAAGCAGAAAATTGGCGCCATAGTTTGGGCAGGTATAACTGGAATCAACTTGTACTTGTTGATCAAACCGTGATATTCAGTATTAAACTGAGTAACTCCTAGGTGGGCTAAATTACGGTTAAAATTGGGTTGCGTTTGCGAGTTTGCTCTGGTAGATTCTGGAGAATTATAGCTAGTCAAGCTAATCAATATGAGTTAAATATTTAGTTTTTGTAGAAGAGGAATTTTATGACCGCCGATTTAGACCGAGTGGTACTTATTGGAGTAGCAGGTGACTCTGGATGTGGTAAATCAACCTTTCTTCGCCGTTTGATTGATTTATTTGGTGAAGAGTTTATGACGGTGATTTGTCTTGACGACTATCATAGTCTCGATCGCCAAGGCAGAAAAGCAGCAGGTGTTACCGCTTTAAATCCTCAAGCCAACAATTTTGACTTGATGTATGAGCAGATCAAGTCTCTTAAAGAAGGGAATGCGATCGATAAGCCGATCTATAACCATGAAACGGGTGAATTAGATCCTCCTGAAAGAATTGAGCCAAACAAGGTAATTGTCATTGAAGGCTTACATCCTCTGTACGATCAAAGAGTCAGAGAACTGGTAGACTTCAGCGTCTATCTAGACATCAGCGACGAAGTTAAGATTCAGTGGAAAATTCAGCGAGATATGGCGGAACGAGGTCATACCTACGAAGATATTTTGGCTTCCATCAAAGCTCGTGAACCTGATTTCAAAGCTTACATCGAGGTACAAAGAGGGTTTGCTGACGTAGTAATTCAGGTATTACCAACTGAGTTAGTCAAAGGTCAAGAAAGCGATTTACTCAGAGTTCGTTTAATTCAGAAAGAAGATGTCGAAAACTTCGATACTGTCTACCTCTTTGATCAAGGTTCGACCATTCACTGGCGACCCTGTGGACGTAAACTGGAATGCCCGATCCCTGGCATTAAAATGTATTACGGCCCTGACAGTTTCTACAATAACGAAGTTTCGATCCTCGAAGTAGATGGCGAGTTTGGCAACCTCGAACAAATGATTTACATCGAGAGCCATCTCAGCAATACCAGTACCTCTCACTATGGTGAAATGACGGAACTATTACTTAAGCACAAAGATTATCCTGGTTCTAAAAATGGAACTGGTTTATTCCAAGTACTAGTTGGTTTAAAAATGCGGGAAACTTACGAAAAGCTAACTGCCAAAACAGCAGAACCAGCCAAGGTATAGATTTAATCGCTAAATCGGCATAATTATTTTGAGTCGCGGAGTCTTTCTAGTTAAGATTCCGCGGCTTTTTTTATTGAGTTATAGATTTAAAACACAAGACAGTTCGGCAAAACTCAATTAAGCTAAATTAGCTTTTGCTAAATAGTGACTTGTATTCTATTTGATTAAAGTTTGTTGATTTATTTTACAAACCAACTTAATCAGGAAAAAACTGAGTTTAAATAGGGTACATGTAGTCGCCACAAACTAACTAAAAACATTGACTAATTCTTGAGCTTTTACTTTCCCTCTTCAAAATCTCAAGCAATTTTATGTGATTTGCCATATTCAATATTCAATTCATTAACCCCTCTAAACTATTCGGGAACACTTTTTTATGGTTTCAACTTCGTCAATTCAGTCGGTTACTAGTTCCATGCCTGGTAAAGTCGAGGGCGATTCCCCTACAGGTACGCTTCGCGATCCCCTGAAAACTGCTCAGGGAGTATACATTACAGTTCACGGTCATTTTTATCAGCCCCCCAGAGAAAATCCCTATCTCAACACGATTGAAAGGCAAACTAGCGCCCATCCCTATCACGACTGGAATGAACGCATCCATCATGAGTGCTATCGTCCCAACGCCTTTGCCCGTATCCTGAACCATCATCAAGAATTAGTGGGAATCGTCAATAATTTTGAGTATCTCAGTTTTAACATTGGGGCGACCCTAATGTCATGGTTAGAGCAATATGATCCCGCAGTTTACCAGAAGATCTTAGAGGCTGATCGCCTAAGTTGTGAACGATTGTCAGGACATGGAAATGCGATCGCCCAAGTATATAACCATATTATTTTGCCCCTAGCTAATCATCAGGATAAGATCACCCAAATACGTTGGGGAAAAGCCGACTTCCGCGATCGCTTTGGTCGTGAGCCAGAAGGAATGTGGCTAGCGGAAACCGCCGTGGATTATGTCACCTTAGAAGCTCTCATTGAAGAGCAGATTAAGTTTATTATTCTTGCTCCGTCTCAGGCTCAAAGATGCCGTGTCATGACTCCAGAAGATGAGTCAGCCGCTCAATGGCATGAGGTGGGTGGACAGCAGATTGATCCCACTCGACC
>JBEANW010000515.1:0-6149 GCA_041165225.1 Cyanobacteriota bacterium
CTGCGAGAAAGAACTTAATCTTTGAATTAGACGGCTTAGAGTTTGTGCAACCTGGTACACCAATTTCTTTTTTAGATCGCCTCAAAATAGAGAATGGCTGTATTTCTGCTCAAATAGATAATGTGGTGAGTGCAGCTTTGATCATTCATCTATTTCGCCTTGGTTTTGAAGGGACTGCCCTGTTTACCGCCCAAGAAGAAGCAGGAAAAAGTTGGCGTTACGCTCTTTCTTGGTTTCAAAGTCAACAAGTATCTACCCAGCGTTTAGTTGTTTTAGATACCAGCCCCTATCCAAATCGCGAAGCAGCCGAAATGCAGCAAGTTGTTTTGCGTCATCGAGATGCTAATGGTTTTTTTGCTCCTAAATTAACCACAGAATTAGAAGATAAGTGCCAAGCAATGGGAATTTCCTATTCTTATAAAGATGCTTATATAGAAACTTTAAACAGGGAACAGGGAAAAACCTATTCTCTAGGTCGAACTGAATTAGGGCGACTAGTAACAGCTAGCAACGGTGAGATTAATGGGACAACCTTGCAAATTCCCTCGACTAACTATCATACTCCTGACGAAACTGCTGCATTAGATGCGATCGCTGCGGTGCGTCACTTGTTAATGTCTTTTATAGCTTAAATTAGGAAAATATTTTTACCAAGGTTAGACATTGTTGATTGTTTATTCAAGCTAAACTATGATGTAAATAAATAATAAATAGTTAAGAGGAATAATTAAAATGTCCAATGATTTTGGTGAACTAATTCGTCAAGCGCGAAAAGAACAAAAGTATTCTCAAAGAGAATTAGCTAAACTATTGCAAATAGACTTTACCTATCTATCCAAGCTAGAAAACAATCGTGCAGATTATGCCCCCAAAGAAGATGTGATCCGTGGTTTGGCAAAGCACCTAAACTTGAATGAAGAACAGTTAATTTTCTTGGCGGGAAGGATTCCTCAGCAAGAAGAAGATTTACTTAAGCAGCATTATAAAGATATGCCAGCTTTGTTTCGGCGGATGCGAGAAAATCCTGAATTTGCTCAAAGAGTGTTTCGCGAAGCTTCCAAAACTGATAGTTAATCAACAGTTAATCTTAGATCAAATTAATCTTTTGTGAGTGTTTTTCGTCCGTTTCGATTCATTTCCAAACTAGAGATCGAGGCTTGTGCTTTAGATATTTGGTTGCAAATGTCGCGATTGGACTCCGTCCATGCTCCGCAATCGCACCATCCACTACAGTTACCCATTGATGCCAGTATCATTGCCGAATTCCTGGGTCTAGATTTGGTTTGGGACAAGATTCCAGATGACGAACAAGGGGCGATCGCTGCGAGAATTTTACCCCTAGAAAAACTCATTGAAATCAACGAAAATATTCCCCAATTAAAAGGTGGGTTTGGTGAATCAACTATTGCCCATGAAATTGGACATTGGGTGTTGCATATTGATGTAGCCCAAGTAGAACGCTATATTCGACTAAAACAGAAGGGTGTTGATGTTCAGGTAAAACCTTTTCTCTGTCGCAGTACTAATCTGGCAAGAATTGAATGGCAAGCACAGTACTTTGCAGGTTGTTTGCTCATGCCTCAACATGTACTAACGGAATTAAAGCAGGACAAAGATTTGACTAAATGGCAGCATCTTTATCAAATGGCGGAAGAATTGGGAGTAACTATATCTAACCTGATGACTCGCTTGCAGGATTTGGGTTGGATCTATCTAGATGCTGATACTCGCAAGATTCAGATGAGATAGGAGTTCGGAATTCGGAATTCGGAGTTCGGAATTCGGAGTTCGGAGTTTGGGGTTCGGAGTTAGTATCAGGCAAAAATTAGCTGAGAATACTAAGATCTGAATTAGAACAGCCATCATCCTAATATCTAGTTAGATCTTGATTCCCCATGAATTTATCCAAACAAGCTTTAATTGGTCTAAAAGCCGATCTCTTTCGTCATCCCCTCGACTTGCAAGCTACTAATACCCTCAAGCAGCTACCAGGGGTAGATATTGCAATTCGGAGTGTTTTGGGTTCAGTAGCAGAACAATTTTTCTATCTTAATAATATTGCCTCCAGTGTTTTGGTCAGCGAGAAGCAGCTACCACACCTACACAAATTGTTAATTGAAGCCTGCGAAATCCTCGATCTAGAGCCACCCCAACTCTATGTACAGCAAAACCCTACTCCCAATGCCTACACCTTCGCCATGAGAGGTAAACAGCCCTTTGTGGTGCTGCACACATCCTTAATTGAAATGTTAACTCCTGAAGAAATCCAGGCGGTAATTGCTCATGAATTAGGGCATTTAAAGTGTGAACACGGAGTTTATCTAACGATGGCTAATGTGTTGGTACTGGCAGCTAATTTACTTCCAGCTTGGGGGACAGTTTTAGCACAATCATTACAGGATCAAATGCTGCAATGGGTTCGTTGTGCTGAGTTTAGTTGCGATCGCGCGGCTCTGTTGGCGATTCAAGATCCGAAAGTAGTCATGTCTGTATTAATGAAGCTAGCGGGGGGTTCGCCAACCCTCTCACCCCAGTTAAATCTGGAGGCATTTATCGAACAGGCTAAAGCTTATGATTCCATCGGGACAGAGGGCTTAGGGGAAGTACTCCAGGCTGCTCAAACAGCGCAGTTAACTCATCCCGTGCCTGTGATTCGAGCTAGGGAAATCGAGCGCTGGGCAAGTTCGTCTGAATATCAGTCTATTTTAGATAAACATCCATTAGGCGCAGAGCAAAAACTGGGCTGGAGTAATTGGTAGCTGAGTTCGGAATTCGGAGTTCGGAGTTCGGATTGAGTATAATTGCTAGTTGCTCCAATGATTTAGCATAAAATTAATCTTGTTGATAACCATTAAAAAAAGAACATGGCAAAAGCAATTTGGAATGGTCAAGTTTTAGCCCAAAGCGATCGCACTGAAGTAGTAGAAGGAAATCAATATTTCCCCCCAGATTCTATTAATCAGGAATTTTTTAAAGCTAGTTCAACCCACACTACTTGTCCTTGGAAGGGTCAGGCGAGCTACTATACCGTGGTGGTAGATGGTCAAGAGAACCCTGATGCTGCTTGGTATTATCCTGAAACTAAGGAAAAAGCCAATAATATTCAAGGTTACGTGGCTTTTTGGAAAGGGGTGAAAGTAGAGATCTAGGGCGATCGCTGTGCTCATGTTGAAACTTTTATCTAGTTAAATTTACGCAGATCAGCATACTTTGATTAGGCTTCAACATCGTGGTTGTTTTGATTGATTTTATAGTTAATCTGCCACAGGGAGCTTAAATATTGACCTTGGAGCTACTTAAACTGTTAATTAAATCACAATGCTCAACTTTACTAAACCTTTTTACCCTTTGCTCCTAGCTACTGCTAAAAGCGATCCTGAGACGGCTCACCGTCAGATGCTCAAAACATTAAATAACTTAGAACTTAATCGTCATTCTGTGTGGGGTAGTTTGGCAATTAAGCAGCTAGAAAAGTCTTTTTGTGTGCAAGATAGCCGTCTACAACAAACTCTTTGGGGCTTAGATTTTAGTAACCCTCTAGGATTAGCAGCAGGTTTTGATAAGGACGGCACAGCAGCAGGAATGTGGAGTAGTTTTGGTTTTGGTTTTGCAGAATTGGGGGCGGTGACTCTCTATGCCCAACCAGGAAATCCTCGCCCACGAATGTTTCGTCTCCCAGAGGATCAAGCAGCCCTGAATCGCATGGGTGCAAATAATCTGGGGGCAGCAGTGATGGCGGATACCCTAGAGCAAACCTGGAAACGGGAATCTCGTAGGATTCCCATCGGGGTCAATCTTTGTAAATCAAAAATCGCTACTTTAGAGGATGCAGCAGCAGATTATGTAGGCAGCTTTCAATATTTAGAGCATGTGGCAGATTACTTTGTGATTAATGTTAGTTCTCCCAATACCCCAGGATTGCGATCGCTCCAATCGGGAGAGCAGTTAGAACCGATCTTATCAGGCTTACAAAGCGCCAATACTCACCAGAAGCCAATCTTAATTAAGATCGCCCCCGACCTAGAATGGCGGGATATCCAGGATATTCTGAATTTAGCCACCAACTATAACCTGGCGGGGGTGATTGCTACCAATACCACGATTCGTCGTGATGGTTTAAATACGAAGATCTTAAAAGAGACAGGGAAGAGTATCCAAGATGAAACTGGAGGCATTAGCGGTCTGCCCGTAAAAGAGCGATCTACAGAAGTAATTCGGTTTATCTATCAGGAAACCGCTGGTAAATTACCCATCATTGGGGTGGGGGGGATTTTTAATGCCGATGACGCTTGGGCTAAAATCATCGCTGGCGCGAGCATCCTCCAAGTCTATACAGGATGGGTCTATAAAGGGCCGTGGATGGTTAATCAAGTGCGATCAGGTTTATTGTCCAAACTAGCAGAAAAAGGGCTAGACAGTATCAGTGATGCGGTAGGTTTAGAGCATAAAAGAGCTTCACCCCAGCCATAAGCTTGATATTTCTGGATCTCTTTGCGTCTTTGCGCCTTGGCGCGAGATAATAACTTATAGCCTCAACCTATCAACTATCCCGAATGACTTCGATCCTCGAACAACTAACCGAATTAAATACAACTGCCGTCAAGGCGATCGCCTCAACCGAAAACTTAGACGACCTGGAAAATTTAAGACTGAAGTATTTAGGAAAAAAAGGTGAATTGTCGCAAATTTTGCGGGGGATGGGTAAATTATCCCCAGAAGAAAGACCTGCGGTGGGTTCTCAGGCTAACGTAGTCAAGGAAGAAGTGCAAACCAGCCTCGAACAGCGTAAGCACAACCTCCTGCAAGCCCAGATTGAGGCGCAAATTAAAGCAGAAAGCCTTGATGTGACCATGCCTGGAGTCAGTCGCCCTTTGGGTCGCATTCATCCCCTGAATGGCGTAGTAGACCGAGTTTTGGATATCTTTGTAGGGTTAGGCTATACCGTGGCAACAGGGCCGCAAATAGAGACGGATTACTATAACTTTGAAGCCCTTAATACCCCTGCGGATCATCCCGCCAGAGATATGCAGGATACCTTTTATTTGCCTGGGGGCAACTTATTACGTACCCATACTTCCTCGGTACAAATTCGCTACATGGAAAGCCACAAGCCACCCATGAGAATTATTGCCCCTGGTCGCGTCTATCGTCGCGATACGGTGGATGCCACCCATTCAGCGGTGTTTAATCAGGTAGAAATTTTGGCGATCGACCAAGGTTTGAAATTTACCGACCTCAAAGGCACAATTAAAGAGTTTCTTCAGCGGATGTTTGGGGATGATTTACCCGTACAGTTTCGCACCAGTTATTTTCCTTTCACTGAACCTTCAGCCGAAGTAGACGTACAGTGGAAGGGCAAATGGTTAGAAGTTATGGGTTGTGGCATGGTTGACCCCAACGTCCTAGAAGCCGTCGGTTACGATCCTGAAGTCTATACGGGCTTTGCAGCAGGTTTTGGGGTGGAAAGATTTGCGATGGTCTTACACCAGATTGACGATATTCGTCGTTTGTATAATAGCGATCTGCGTTTCTTACGACAGTTTTAATTCTTCGTTTTTAGTTCTTAGTTTTTTCTCATGGGTAAGGACAAGTAGTTCAATCAGGCGATCGCCGAGGTAATGAGATCGCCTGACTCCAATTTATACTCGATGCGATCGCTCTCCTAAAATTCTTCACGCTTTGCGATCGCCCATAAACTGGTAGATTTTGAGTTTCACTCCGTTCTACTTAACCTACAGATCTGCTAAGGAATTTGAGATAAGATATGAATGATGAAATGGTCATACATTAACAATAAATAATGATTAAAAGTTTGATATGGAAGAAATATTAGAACTCAAACAAAGTTTATTATCAGGTAATCTTGACGAGGCTTTATGTATTGTAGAAGAGCTTGAGGAAGTGGGTAGAAAATCTATTATTGAAAATTTAGAGTCTTTTTTAGTAGTGCTTTTAATTCACTTAATCAAAAATCAGGTTGAGCAAAAATTAACTAGCTCTTGGAAAAAGTCAATTTTAAATAGTTTGGTAGCAATTCAGAAAAAAAACAAGCTAGGAAAAAAAGCTAATTATATCTATCAAGATGAATGGCTGGAATATATTGAATCTAATTATCCTAGTGCTTTGTTGAATAGTAGTTATGAGATTTT
>JBEANW010000516.1:0-5608 GCA_041165225.1 Cyanobacteriota bacterium
ATGCTCACCAAAGGTTTAGACATTGCGGGAGTTACTCTAGTGGGGATCGTCGCAGCGGATGGTTTATTACACCGCAGTGATTATCGGGCAGCAGAAAGAGCTTTTCAGACTTTGACTCAGGTAGCAGGCAGGGCAGGCAGAGGAGATCTACCAGGCAAAGTAATTCTCCAAACCTATTCCCCCGAACATCCTGTGATTCAAGCGGTTAAAACCCACAACTATGATGATTTCAGCCGAACTGAACTAGAACAACGAGCCGAACTCAACTATCCTCCCTACGGCAATTTAATCTTAATCAAACTCAGCAGTATTGATGAGCAAGAGGTAGCCCAGGCTGCTGAAACCCTAGCCGATAAATTAATTAATAGCTTAAGCCCAGAATATGAGATTTTAGGCCCTGCCCCAGCCAATATTATGCGGGTTGCTCGTCGTTATCGCTGGCAGATTTTACTTAAGTTTCCTGCCACGGCAAAAGATAATTTACCCGATCTTAATTTATTGCTGCGATCGCAAAGCGTTGACGGAGTCAAATCGCTCTTGCCTAAACTCGTCAGCATGACCATTGATGTCGATCCGATTAATATCGAATAAGGAGTTGGCGGATTCAGATGTAGATCTAAAGTTAATAGGCTTATCCCGAATCGTGGGGAAAAGGGAAAAGGCATTAATCTAAACTTTTTTCTCTTGGTTTGAAAAAGCTTTTAGCTTACAACTAGCTAATTTACATCATGCGAGATTTAGCACAAATTCAACGGACAGAATACGACGTAATTATTATCGGTGGCGGGATTAACGGAGCAGGAGTGGCGAGGGATGCTGCTTTGAGAGGACTTAAGACAATCCTGGTGGAGCAGCATGATTTTGCTAGCGGTAGCTCTAGCTGGTCTAGCCGTCTGATTCATGGTGGTTTGCGCTATTTAGAGTATTTTGAATTTCCTTTGGTTAGAGAGTCTTTAAAAGAGCGGGAGATCCTACTGCGGATTGCACCTCATTTAGTTGCCCCACTACAGCTTACTATTCCCATTTATCGCGATCGCTCTCGTCCCTATAGTCAGATTTGGGCAGGAATGATCCTCTATGATGTCTTGAGCTACGATAAAACCCTCCCCAGTCATCGGATGTTTCCCCAGAATCAGTTTAAGCAGCTATTTCGTACCCTGGAGCCAGAAAACCTGGTAGGTGGTTCGCAATATTATGATGCCCAAGTAGCTTTAGCCGAGCGTCTTTGTCTAGAAAATATTATCTCGGCACAAAATGCTGGAGCGATCGCTCTTAACTATCTGGAAGTAACGGAATTACCCATCCAGGATGACCGCATTACTGGTGTTGTTTGTCAGGATAAACTCACAGGAGAGAAAATAATTATTTTTGCTAGTCGAGATGCTGTAATTATTAATACCGCAGGGCCTTGGATCGACCAAGTATGTCAACGAGGTAGTAAAGCGGGACATCGATCTCCTATTGGTGATTGTCATAAGAACGGTGGCACTAAAGGCAGTCATATTGTGGTGGATAATTTTCCTGGCGCACCCGCAACAACTCTCTACGTCGAAGCGAAATCTGATGGTCGTCCTTTCTTTATTATTCCTTGGTTGGGTAAATATCTCATCGGCACTACCGATTTAGTCTATCAAGGCGATCTGAAGCAGATCAAAGCTGATAACGATGAAATTGACTATTTATTGCAAGAAACTAATAATGTCATCCCAACGGCGAATTTAAGCCGAGATGATATTAAGTTTACCTATGCTGGGGTGCGTCCTTTACCCAACTCAGAAGGAAAAAAGCCAGGGAGTATTACCCGCAAACATATTATTTTTGACCACCGTCAAGAAGGAGTAGCCAATTTATTTTCTTTGATTGGTGGCAAATTAACTACCTATCGCCAGGTGGGAGAGGAAATGGTTGATCTTATTTTAAAACGTATGAAGCGATTAGGCTCCCCTAAAGGATTAGCTAGCGCGTCCGCCTACCCTTCGGGATCGCCAATTCCCTGCCAGACTGATTCCCTACCTTTACCTGGATGCATTTTTCCTGATGACATAAGGATTCAACAAACTATTGATGAATATGCATCTAGCCTCTCAATTAAAACAATTTACTATTTATTTTCTGTTTATGGTGCGATCGCTATTGAAGTTTTAGCTCTAACCCAGAAAAACCCTGCTTTACGGGAGCATATTAGCCCCGATTTACCCGATATTAAAGCCCAGATCGTCTATGCCGTAACCCACGAGTCGGCTCATACCCTAGTGGATATCTTGCGTCGTCGTACCACTTTGGCAATGAATGGTAATTACGGTCTAGATTTACTACCTATTGTGACAGAAACTCTACAAAAATATTGTGACTGGGATCTGGAGAAATGCGATTTGACTCCGTCAACGCTTTGCGATCGCGCCAGTGCTGATTATCGTTGCTATATGGAACACAACTGCATTCCCGATTATCAACTGTAGTTGAACTACGACATAGCAATTCTCAGAATCACGAGGTACTGCCTTTCCCCTTTTCCCTTTCCCCTTTCCCCAAACAAAACCAAGGTGTTGCTCACAAGTACGAAAAGCACTAGATTTGCTTTTGCAAAAATTCATATTTTTACTCTAATCTAGGTCAGATTTGGCTTGCGTAATTTTACTGAATAAAAACAACTATTTTCATCACAAATAGTTGTTGCCAATTCTATTTTGAGCGATTATGATTGTGCTTGAAAACAACCTCCGTATTTTCTCGTAAGTGAATCTACGGACGATATTAAAAAAACGGCAAAATAATTAGTAAAACCTATAGAGAACAACTACTATCTATCAATCAAAGGTAATCAATCAAGCCCGCAAAAGCTCTAAATACAATGACTAAAAATAATAAGCTAATTAGTTTTATTCTAGGCTGTCAACTGGTCAAACCTAGCTTTGATCCCACTAAATTAAAGGATAATAACTTTTATTCAAATCAATGTGCCAGTAAAATAATTGACACACAAATGAATATCTCGATCGCTGGTATATTTAATTACATTAGTCATAATTACTAGAAAATAGAATTATGCAAGAGATAAATCAAAGTCATTCTCTTGGCTAGTATTGCTCCGAATGTATTGTTGTATTTTATGATTTTCTCGATATATACAACATAGTTGTCAGATCATTATCAGGCGATCGCAACGCAACTGACAACATAGATTTGAGAGTCAAATATTTTAATTCAGGCTGATTTTATGCTGCCTTAATTTTGGCAGCAAATATTCAAATATTCAGATCATTGTGAGGGAGATCAAAGATGAAAATTGCTGTCATTGGTGCAAGAGGAATTCCTGCTAAATTTGGAGGCATCGAGCGCTATTGCCAAGAACTGTATCCTCAAATCGTAGCTCGCGGACATGAAGTAGATTTATATGTCCAACCTAGCTATCATCAACAATCATGGTTTTCGACTTTCGTTTACCAAAAAATGAAAGTAATTACCTTACTTTCTTTACCAGGCAAAAGACTCAGCTTGCTAAACTCGGCTCTTAATACTATTTGGGCAACTTTCGGCAACTATGATGTGATTCACCTTCATGGCATGATCGCAGCTTGGTTTGCTTGGTTTCCTCAAATATTCTCTAATTCATCAGTTGTGGTTACTTTTCACCAGCTAGAATCCCTAGGATCTGATGACACATCTTCATGCCGTAAGCTTCTCTGGCTATTGCCTTGGTTGGAAAAGATGGCGGTAAAATATGCAGACGAAATCATTGTCACTACCCACGAGTTAGCCGACTACTTTATTCGCAAGTATGCTGTCTATCCTCATTACATTCCCAACGCTCCAGCTAAATATAAGACGGACAATAGCATCTTTAATCAACACTGTAGCTGTCGTCAGGCTTTCGGCTTAGAACAACAATCATATCTATTATATTTTGGCTCCTTTGAACCCAATCAAAGACTGGATTTACTCATCGAAGTATTTCAGAAATTAAAACCTCGCAATTGGAAGCTGGTCTTGGCAGGGGATATTAGCCATTCTTTCCCCTACACCATGAATTTGCTTCAAATGGCTCGGCAGCAGGAAAACATTGTCTTTACGGGAGAAATTAGCGGACATCTTTTAGAGGAATTAGTGCGGGATGCAGGTATATTTGTCGAACCCTCGGAAGGTAATAACCTTAGTTCCTCTGTAGCGATGCTGGAAGCAATGCAGGAAGGCATTCCCATTCTTGCCAGCGATATCATAACCCATCGTCAACTGCTAGGTTGCGATCGCGGTTTACTTTTTAAAGCAGGACAATTTGATTCTCTATTGGTTCAGCTTGAATATGCCATGTCGCGACCAAATTTGCTCTCGGCTATGACCAAGAAAGCGCAGACATATATCGCCGTCAATCATAACTGGGATAAAGTTATCTACAAAAATTTATTTTTATATCTGCAATTGACTAGTAATTAGTTCTTAGTTCTCAAAACGATGATTTTACATTTAATGCAACTATGTCTTTAGAACTACCGAAAGTTTCGATTATTGTCTGGGGATACCAGGGAGTTAAGCCTCTACCAGCCACGATTAATAGTATCTTGCAGCAGACCAATGACGATTTTGAGATCCTCGTATTTAGTGAACATCTCCGCCAGATTCCAGCTTGGTTTAAGAGGCAGTCAGATGCTCGCCTCAGATTTATTTTACAAAGCAATTTAGGTCTGGCGACTACCCTCAATCAAGGTATTTTGGAAGCTAGGGGAAAATATATCTCGTTTATTAATGCTGGAGACTTGTGGCATCCCCAGAAACTACAGCAACAAATATTTTGCCTTGATCGCCATCCCGAAATTGGTTTAATTCACTCTGGTTCAGCATTGATCGATCATCAAGGCCATAATCCAGGGAAGGTAATTGATTCCCGTAGTCAAAATAAGTCCTTCGTCCAAACGGCGATAGTTAGCCCGATTAAAAAACTGCTTCAGCCCTCAGAAATTCTGGCACAAAACCAAATTCATCGATCTTCAGTCATGCTGCGTCGTAGCTGCTTTGAGGTTGTGGGGCTATTTAATCCTCAATTACAAGTCATTCCTGATTGGGAAATGTGGATGAGATTAAGCAACCATACCCAATTTATGGCGATCGCGAAGCCCCTGGTTTACTGTCGTCAATTTCCAGAATATAGCTCAAAACATACCTCAGACAATACCCCAGAGCATTGGCTAGTCCTAGAAACAGATTTACAGAAGACCATCGAAACAGTATATGCGGAACTACCTTCAGAGCTTGAACAGCACAAACACCGTAGCTATAGCTATGCCAGTTTATTTTTAGCCCAGAATATCCTGCAACACAAAAATCCCGACCCTGCTATTGCCCATAACTATTTGTATCAGGCTCTAGAACACGATCCGCTGATGTTCTTCTCCCTAGAGTTTTGTCAACTACGCTGGGCAATTTTTCGCCTACTGTTTCTCCTACATTGCCAGCAAAGCGATCGCTATCGCCATCTACTGCGATTCATTCAAGATGGGTCAAGTCGATCCAAAGCCGCCATGCTCAAAACTAGAGAATTTAGCCAGAACATCCTCAACTGGATGCTTGAAGAAGCAACTAAGAACTAGCGCGAAGTTGCGTTGCGGGGGTTCCC
>JBEANW010000517.1:0-19566 GCA_041165225.1 Cyanobacteriota bacterium
AACTTTTGTCGTCAACACAATTTGGTCTTGGTGCATGATTTCCCCTATGCTGATTTAGTTTTTGGCGATCAAACCCTTGCTCCATCTATTTTGCAAGCCGATCCCCAGAAAGAATTGAGTATTGAATTTTTCACCCTCTCCAAGTCTTATAACATGGGCGGGTTTCGCATCGGTTATGCCATCGGCAATAGCGCGTTAATTCAAGCCCTAAGACAAATTAAAGCCGTGGTGGATTTTAATCAATATCAGGGTATTTTACAGGGGGCGATCGCAGCTTTGTCTAGTCCGAAGGAATCCGTAGCTCAGACGGTACAAACTTTTCAACAACGCCGAGATGTTTTGATCCAAGCACTACAAGAGATTGGTTGGTCAGTACCGTCCCCCCTCGCCACTATGTATGTTTGGGCGAAACTCCCTGAACCGTGGCAAGATAATTCCCTTGACTTCTGCACTAAACTAGTGGCGCAGACTGGGGTTGCAGCTTCTCCTGGAGCAGGATTTGGACAAGGAGGGGAGGGTTATGTACGGTTTGCTTTAGTGAAAGATTCCGATACTCTGCGTGAGGCAGCCCAGAAAATTCAGCAGTTTTTGCAGACATATTCTCAAGGTTAAGCTTTGATCCACTCCAGTACAGCTACAGGTAGATCAACTCTCTGTCTAATTTGTGGATTGATACAAACGTGTCGGGTTTGCGCCTTAACTAAAGTTTGCTCTAAATTATCGATCAGGAATATTTGATAGGCGATCGCAAATTCACTGTGATTAATTAAACTGGCAACTAAGCTAATTTGAATCCGATCTCCGCAAAAAAGAGGACGCAAAAAATCGATCTCGGCATGAACGATTGGCAAGGCAGTTTTGCCCTCTTGGATCATTTGTTTCAGGCTAATTCCTTGCTCCGCCAAAGACTCTTCATAGGCTTGATGGCAGATTTCCAATCCCTTGGCAAAATAAACTACTCTTGCTGCATCAGTATCACTTAAATAAATTCGCCGTAAATAATTAAACTGCATCTGTAGTTATTAATTGAGATACTCAAGTTTTCTGTCAAACTTGCATTATATTTTAGATTGAATTACTTGTTGTTTAGCGATCGCAACTACAAAACTATAATCTTAGTTGACCGTTAAAGTCTTGCAAACTAGGAATTTCGAATTCCGAACTCCAAATAATGAACTCCAAATAATGAAAGGTGAAATCTTTGGCTAACATTTCAGTCGATCCGCAAAATCCCACTGGCTGGTTTGAACCTTTGTATGCTGAGGCGAAAGGAGATCCAGCTCAAGTACCCTGGGCAAAAAATCAGCCTCATCCTTATCTACAGGAGTGGTTGAGTATCAATTCACCACCAGCAGCAGAAAAGACAGCAGGAAAGTTGGCCTTAGTAATTGGTTGCGGCTTGGGGGACGATGCAGAACTCCTCGCCAGTATAGGTTATCAGGTAACAGCATTTGATATTTCTCCCACAGCGATCGCCTGGTGTCACCAAAGATTTCCTGATTCTACCGTTAATTATCTAGCGGCAGATTTATTTGACCTCGATCCCCAATGGCAAGGTAAATATGATTTTATCTTTGAATGCAAGACGATTCAGGCATTACCCTTAAATGTGCGATCGCAAGTTATCCCCAAGATCGCGGATTTAGTCGCACCCCAGGGGACACTTTTAGTAATTGCTCGTCACCGCGACCCTGATACGATCCCTGATGGGCCACCTTGGGCATTATCCGATGTTGAGTTGTCGCAATTTATTGAGTTGGGATTAACAGAAGTGCAACGCGATCGCTTTGAGGAAGGAGAACAAATTAAGATTGAACAATATCGTCTGGAATATTGTCGTAATTAAGCATCATCAGCAATCAATTGTCTGCTGATCCCCGAAACTATTCTGGGATGCCCTTGTCAGAAAATGACAGCATCATGTATCATTAGTGATTGTGGTCAAAACTGGCAAATCTCACACTATATAGATATAAAGTCTAATCATCCCCCAGCCCAAGAGTCTCTAGTATCACTACTAACAGTCTCAGAAGCTAAACCAGCGAGTTTTCACTGTGTAAAAGCAAAAAACAACCTTGTTACGGGGCTAGTGAGAAATTTTATAGGGTTTGCTGCCTCCTCAAGAAACTGACAGAATCTACGGTTCTTTTAAGTCTTAGAGGGTCAAGGTAACTTTAAAAGTTAGTCACAGCAGGCTTTTCGCTCAAGCTGTTCTAACCGTAAATCTTAGAAAACAAAAAATTATATATTTGCTGCTGGACATCTTGTTAACTAGGTTTTTCTAGAACTAACATGATGGCTGTTTTTTCGTCAGTTGGAGTTGCGCCGTAATGCGGTAGTAACCTGCGGTAAATGTATGTCAGCCTAAAGTTAATTCCAAATTAGATTAAATCAAGGCTGGCTTATTGTGTTGCAATATTAGTGAGGTTCAATTCGTGTCTGTCGGTATCCTTGGCACTAAGTTAGGCATGACTCAGATTTTTGATCAAGAATCTGGAAATGCCATTCCCGTTACGGTGGTTCAAGCTGGACCCTGTATCGTCACTCAAATCAAAACTAAAGAAACGGATGGCTATAGTTCGATTCAAATTGGGTACGGTGAAGTTAAAGAAAAAGCTTTATCTAAACCTGAGCTTGGTCACTTGAGCAAAGCAGGAGCAACTCCTGTGCGTCATCTGAAAGAATATCGCCTAGAAGATACAGGAAGCTATGAGCTAGGCAAAGCTCTAGACATCTCTGAAATTTTTAACACAGAAACTACTGTGGATGTTAGTGGTAAAACCATGGGTCGTGGTTTTGCAGGATATCACAAGCGTCACAATTTTCACCGTGGTTTAATGAGTCACGGTTCCAAAAGTCACCGCGCTCCTGGTTCGACTGGTGCGGGTACTACTCCTGGTCGTACCTATCCTGGGAAGAAAATGGCGGGACGTTATGGTGGTAAGCAGGTAACTACTCGCAAATTGAAGGTGGTGAGAGTTGATGCCGAACAGAATTTACTACTGATTAAAGGAGCAATTCCTGGTAAACCTGGCTCTCTTTTAAGTATCGCTCCTAGCAAAATCGTGGGCTAGAAAGAACAGCAAGAACAGCTCATTAGTGAAAAAATAGATAGATAACAAATAACCATGGTTAATTGTGCAGTCAAAAATTGGCAGGGGGAAGATGCAGGCGAGGCATCCCTGGAGCTAACAGTAGCCAAGCCAGAAAATGCGGAACATATTGTACATCGTGCAGTAGTTCGTCAGCTAAATAACGCTCGTCAAGGAACAGCTTCTACTAAGACTCGGGCGGAAGTTCGTGGTGGTGGACGCAAGCCTTGGAGACAAAAAGGAACTGGTCGCGCTCGTGCTGGTTCGATTCGTTCTCCCTTGTGGCGTGGTGGTGGTGTAACTTTTGGGCCCAAGCCCAGAGACTACAGCACCAAGATGAATCGTAAGGAAAGACGCTTGGCGTTGAGAACAGCCTTTAGTTCTCGTGTAGAGGACATGATTGTCGTCGAGAATTTTGGGGCTGAGCTTGACCGTCCTAAAACCAAAGAAGTACTTGCTGCGCTGGAGCGTTGGGGCATTGGGGCGGACGAGAAAGTGTTGTTGATTCTCAAAGAAGTTTCCGACAACGTAAATCTTTCCACCCGCAACATCGCTAAGGTCAAAATGATTAAAGCGACTAATCTCAATGTTGTCGACGTGTTGCACGCCAATAAACTTGTCGTCTCCAAAGACGCTCTACAACAGATACAGGAGGTTTACAGTGACTAAAGCAGTGAGTAGATATAAAGAAAGAGATTTAGCCGACTTAATCCTGAAGCCGATTATTACGGAAAAAGGCACAATCCAGATGGAGCTTGGTAAGTACGTCTTTGATGTCTTGCCGAAAGCTACTAAGACTGACGTTAGAGCAGCCATTGAGAGTTTGTTTGATGTCACCGTTGTCAAGGTCAACACCTTGACCCTACCCCGTAAAAAGCGTCGCGTGGGTAAATTTGTGGGCTATAAGGCTCAATACAAAAGAGCAATTGTGACCTTGAAGGAAGGAGATTCCATCCCCTTATTCCCTGACGTATAAAAAACTCGCACTCGAAAAAGCTAACCAGAGCAAATTATGGGTACTCGTTCATTTAGACCATACACACCAGGGACGCGCCAAGCCGTAGTCCCCGATTTTGCGGAAATTACCAAGAGTAAGCCCGAAAAATCCTTAACCAAATATAAACACCGTAAAAAAGGTCGTAACAACCGTGGTGTAATTACTAGCCGTCGTCGTGGTGGAGGACATAAACGTCTCTATCGACTTATCGATTTCCGCCGTGACAAGCGTAATATTCAAGGCGAAGTAATTGCGATCGAATACGATCCCAACCGTAATGCTCGTATTGCTCTAGTGCAGTACGAAGATGGCGAAAAACGCTATATCTTAGCAGCGGTGGGCATGGGAGTAGGAACTCCCATCATTGCCAGTGAAGATGCACCGATTGAAGTAGGCAACGCTTTGCCCTTGAGCAGAATGCCTTTGGGGGAAACAGTTCATAACATTGAATTAGTAGCAGGTAAGGGCGGACAAATCGTTCGTGCTGCTGGTGCTGCTGCTAAGGTAATGGCGAAAGAAGGCGACTACGTTACTATTGGTCTTCCTTCTAAGGAAGTGAGAATGGTACGCAAAGAATGCTACGCCACTATCGGACAAGTTGGTAACGTTGAATACCGCAACTTGAAGCTGGGTAAGGCTGGTAAAATGCGTCATCGTGGCAGAAGGCCTGAAGTTCGGGGTAGTGCAATGAACCCTTGTGATCACCCTCATGGTGGTGGTGAAGGGCGTGCGCCTATTGGTCGCAGTGGCCCTGTGACTCCTTGGGGTAAGCCAGCCTTGGGTAAGAAAACTCGCAAGAAAAACAAACCCAGCAACAGGCTAATTGTCCGTCGTCGTCGTTAATTCATCGTTGATCTTTAAAAGTTGATCTATATATTATGAGCCGTTCTTTAAAAAAAGGGCCTTTCATCGCCGACAGCCTCCTCAAAAAAATTGAAAAGCTGAACGCCAATAACAAAAAAGAAGTAATCAAAACTTGGTCTAGAGCTTCAACCATTTTGCCCTTAATGGTGGGACATACGATCGCTGTCCACAACGGTCGCCAACATATACCTGTGTTTGTTAGTGACCAGATGGTGGGACATAAATTAGGAGAATTCGCTCCTACCCGTACCTTTAGGGGTCATGCTAAAGGCGACAAGAAAGGGAGACGCTAGATCGTAAATACTACTATGGCAATAGATACAAGTAACGAAGTTAAGGCGATCGCCAAATATATCCGCATGTCCCCCTTTAAGGTCAGACGGGTATTAGACCAAATTCGCGGTCGTCAATATCGAGAAGCTCTAATTATTTTAGAGTTCATGCCCTACAAATCCTGTGACCCAATTTTAAAAGCATTGCGGTCAGCGGTAGCTAATGCAGAACATAACAACGGTTTAGACCCTGCAACTTTGGTAGTCAGCAAAGCCTTTGCTGATGGTGGTCCTGTTCTCAAACGTTATCGTCCCAGAGCGCAAGGTCGAGCTTACCAAATCCGTAAGCCCACCTGTCATATTACTGTGGCTGTCGCGCCAGAAGTAACGGATTAAAATCTTACATTCGCCGAATTTAGCAGAATTTAATTACTATACGAGGAAACATTTGTGGGACAGAAGATACACCCAACAGGCTTTCGTTTAGGAATCACCAAAGAACACCAGTCTTGCTGGTATGCAGACTCTAAACGTTATCCCGAACTACTACAAGAAGACCGTTTAATTAGAGAGTACGTCAACAAAGAGTTGAATAATGCGGGGATTTCTCAAGTCAAGATTGAGCGCAAAGCCGATCAAATTGACTTGGCGATTAATACCGCTAGACCTGGAGTGGTTGTCGGTCGTGGTGGCTCAGGAATTGAGAAGCTACGAACAGAACTACAAGAGAAAGTCGGCAACAACCGTCAGATTCGCATTAACGTCGTGGAAGTACCCCGTGTGGATGCGGATGCTGCCTTGATCGCTGAATATATCTGCCAACAGCTTGAGCGTCGGGTTTCCTTCCGCCGAGTAGTGCGTCAGGCAATTCAAAGAGCGCAACGGGCTGAGGTACTGGGAATTAAAATCCAGGTTAGCGGTCGCTTGAACGGAGCTGAAATTGCCCGTACAGAATGGGTTAGGGAAGGTCGAGTTCCCCTCCATACCCTCAGAGCAGACATTGATTACTCCTACCGCACCGCTTTAACTATCTATGGAATTTTAGGTGTAAAAGTATGGGTGTTTAAAGGAGAAATTATTCCAGGACAAGAACAAGCGGAGGTTCCTACTCAAGCTCCTCGTCGCCAGCGTCGCCGTCAACAATTTGACGATCGCTCAGAATAACTATTAACAAGACTGACTTAATTTAGCAAAATAATACTATTATGCTTAGTCCCAGAAGAACGAAATATCGAAAGCAACACCGTGGTCGCATGAGAGGGATGGCTTACCGAGGCAACACCCTTAACTTCGGTGATTATGCCCTCCAGGCGATCGAACCTTCCTGGATCACTGCTCGGCAAATTGAGGCTGCTCGTCGAGCCATGACCCGCTATGTCAAACGGGGGGGAAAAATCTGGATTCGGATCTTTCCTGACAAACCTGTTACCATGCGTGCTGCCGAAACCAGGATGGGTTCAGGTAAAGGTTCTCCTGAATTTTGGGTAGCGGTAGTCAAGCCAGGCAGGGTCATGTTTGAAATGGCTGGAGTACCTGAAGATATAGCTAAAGAGGCAATGCGCCTAGCTGCCCAAAAACTACCCATCAAGACTAAATTTATTACTCGCGATGAGGATTATAAGTAATGGCGCTACCTAAGATTGAAGAGGCTAGAAAACTCAAGGAGGATGACCTCTCTGCCGCAATTCTAGCGGTTAAGCGGGAGTTATTTCAACTGAGGTTAGAACAGGCGACTCGCCGCCTCGAAAAACCTCATTTATTCAAGCACGCTAAACACCGTTTGGCACAACTATTAACCGTCGAACGCGAGCGTGAAATCACTGCTGCAAAAGGAGAATAGACTATGGCAGTAAAAGAAAGAGTTGGAGACGTAGTGAGCGACAAAATGGATAAAACCATTGTCGTGGCAATTGAAAATCGTTCTCCCCATCCCAAGTACGGCAAAATTGTCGTCCGAACTAAAAAGTACAAGGTACATGACGCCGAAAACCAATGCAAAATTGGCGATCGCGTGCGAATCAAAGAAACTCGACCCCTCAGCAAAACTAAACGCTGGACCCTCGAGGAAATTATTGAATCCAAACAAGCTTAATTTTTATCAACCAACCTCGGTCGAGGTGACAAAATGATTCAACAACAGACCTATTTAAACGTCGCCGATAATAGTGGCGCACGCAAGCTAATGTGTTTGCGTGTCATTGGCAAGGGGAATAGTCCCTACGCCTTTATTGGTGATGTCGTCGTGGCAGTGGTTAAAGATGCCCTCCCCAACATGGGAGTCAAAAAATCTGAGGTCGTCAAAGCGGTGATTGTGAGAACGAAACAGTCCGTCAATCGTCCCAGTGGCATGAGCATTCGTTTTGACGACAATGCAGCGGTGATCATCAACGAACAGGGTAATCCTAGGGGAACTAGGGTATTTGGCCCAGTGGCAAGAGAATTGAGAGAGCGCAACTTTACCAAGATTGTCTCTTTAGCTCCAGAGGTAATATAAATGGCGAAAACCAAAAAAACACCAATTCGGCAAAAAATGCACGTCAGAAAAGGAGATACGATTCAAGTCATCTCTGGACGTGACAAGGGCAAAGTCGGGGAGATAACTACCGTTAACCCCAAAACCAGTCAAGTGACCATCGAAGGAGTAAACGTTCGTACCAAGCACGTTAAGCCACGGCAAGAAGGAGAATCAGGTCAGATTATCACTTTTGAAGCGCCGATTCATAGCTCTAACGTCATGCTTTACTCCACTAAAGAAAAAACCGTTAGTCGCGTGGGTTACACCTACACGGAAGACGGTCGCAAAGTACGAATGCTGAGAAAAACAGGCGAAATCATCGACTAATCCCCGTCTTAATTATTCTCTTGATTATTCATTGTCTCCTGACCAAGCCCAGGAAAATCAAATTATTATGCCAAAACCACTTAAAACTAGATATTTAGAAGATATCGTCCCCAAGCTAACGGAACAGTTTAGCTTCACTA
This sequence comes from Cyanobacteriota bacterium, assembly GCA_041165225.1. Lineage (GTDB taxonomy): Bacteria > Cyanobacteriota > Cyanobacteriia > Cyanobacteriales > Xenococcaceae > Waterburya. Next base: position 8,208 of record JBEANW010000517.1, read on the forward strand.
ACGTCCACGAAGTGCCTAAAGTCGTCAAAATCGTGATCAACCGCGGTTTAGGGGAAGCATCACAAAATGCCAAGGCTCTAGAATCTTCCATTAATGAAATGATGGTAATTACAGGACAAAAACCTGTAGTCACCAGAGCCAAAAAAGCGATCGCGGGGTTCAAAATTCGCCAGGGTATGCCTGTTGGCATTATGGTGACGCTGCGGGGGGAAAAAATGTATGCTTTTCTGGATCGTTTAATCGCTCTAGCCCTACCACGGATTCGTGACTTTCGGGGGATTAGTCCCAAAAGTTTTGATGGGCGCGGTAATTATAGTCTAGGAGTTCGAGAACAGCTAATGTTCCCTGAGATTGAATACGATAGCATCGATCAAATTCGAGGGATGGATATTTCCATCGTCACTTCCGCAGCTAATGATGAAGAAGGACGATCCTTGCTCAAAGAGATGGGAATGCCTTTTCGTGAAAATTAACCTGCTTAGGATCAAACAATAACAATAGGAAATAATGGCAGCAACCGATACTATTTCAGATATGCTGACCCGCATACGTAATGCCTGTATGGTCAAGCATCAAACCACTAAAGTTCCTTCTACCCGCATGACCAAAGCGATCGCCAAAGTTTTGCAAAGTGAAGGCTTTATCGCCAGTTTTGAAGAAACTGGGGAAATACCTCAAAAATTCATTGAAATCTCTCTCAAGTACAAAGGTAGAAATCGTCAACCGATCATCAGCACTCTCAAACGGGTGAGTAAACCAGGACTTAGAGTTTATTCCCGCAAACAAGACATTCCTCGCGTCTTGGGGGGAATCGGGATTGCGATCGTGTCCACTTCCCGAGGAGTAATGACTGATCGAGAAGCTCGCAGTCAAGGGGTTGGCGGTGAAATTCTTTGTTACGTCTGGTAATTTAACAGGAGTAAATTATGTCTCGTATTGGCAAATTGCCGATTCCCATCCCTGATAAGGTCAGCGCTCAAATTTCAGGGCAACACATTACGATCAAAGGACCAAAAGGTACTTTAGCACGGGAGATTCCCGAGCCAATTGAGGTTAAGCAAGAAGGGGATAACATCATCGTTAAGCCTACTGATAACTCTCGTATTGGTCGTCAACGTCATGGCTTATGTCGCACCCTAGTGGCAAACATGGTGGATGGTGTGTCTCAAGGATTTCAAAAACGCTTGCTGATCCAAGGTGTTGGTTACAGAGCGCAGTCTCAAGGCAAAAAACTAACCCTCAATGTTGGTTATAGCAAGCCCGTAGAAATGGATATGCCAGAAGGGATCGATGTGGCAGTAGAAAACAAAAACACAGAAGTCATTGTTAGTGGCATTAATAAAGAGATAGTGGGTAATGTTGCTGCTCGCATCAGAGCCGTAAGACCACCTGAACCTTATAAAGGTAAAGGAATTCGCTATTTTGATGAGCAAGTAAGACGCAAAGCTGGTAAGACAGGTAAGTAGAAATTATGAAGCTTTCACGCAAAGAATCCGTAAAACGCCGTCACCGACGGGTACGCAAAAAGGTCAACGGTACTCCCGAACGCCCTCGTTTGTGTGTGTTCCGTTCCAATAATCATATCTATGCTCAAGTTATTGATGATGTAGCCCAGCATACTGTGGCAGCAGCATCAGACTTTAATCTGGAAACCAAAGGTTCTACCTGTGCTGTTTCCGCTGAAGTTGGTAAGTTAATCGCCCAAAGAGCTTTAGCCCAAGGGGTAGCCCAAGTAGTATTCGATCGCGGTGGAAATCTCTATCATGGTCGGGTCAAAGCTTTGGCGGAAGCAGCCCGCGAAGCTGGATTGGATTTTTAGAGCAAAATATCAAGGAAAATCATTATGGCTAAAGCTAGTAATAAGTCGCGCAAAAAAGGACGCGCTAAAGAAAAAGATTCCGCTTGGCAAGAGCGAGTGGTACAGATTCGTCGGGTTAGCAAGGTAGTCAAGGGTGGTAAAAAACTTAGCTTCCGCGCGATCGTCGTGGTTGGTAACGAAAAAGGACAGGTAGGGGTAGGGGTAGGTAAAGCTGCGGACGTAATTGGGGCAGTCCGTAAAGGAGTTGCCGATGCCAAGAAACAGTTAATTGAAGTATCCCTCACCAAGTCCAATTCCATCGTGCATGTGACCAATGGAATTGCTGGAGGAGCGAAAGTATTTATGCGTCCTGCTTCCCCTGGTACTGGGGTAATTGCTGGGGGGGCGGTGCGTACTGTCTTAGAACTGGCGGGAGTCAAAAATATTTTGGCGAAACAACTAGGTTCTAACAGTCCTTTGAACAATGCCAGAGCAGCGGTTGATGCCTTGGCTGGTCTTCGTACTTTTGGCGAAGTCGCCAAGGAAAGAAATATTCCCCTGGAACAGTTGTATGCCTAGTTCCTTAAACCAAACTCATTAAACATTGAACAACCATGAAACTAGAAAATCTCAGCCCGCAAGAGGGTTCAAAAAGGCGTAAACGCCGAGTTGGCCGCGGTATCTCGGCTGGTCAAGGAGCTAGCTGTGGTTTTGGTATGCGGGGTCAAAAGTCTCGTTCTGGTACTGGAACTAAGGCTGGTTTTGAAGGTGGTCAAATGCCTCTTTACCGTCGAGTTCCCAAGCTCAAGCATTTTACCCTGATTAATCAGAAACATTACACTGTGATCAACGTTGAGGCTTTAAGTTCCTTGGCTGCTAAAACGGAGGTCACTCTCGAATCTTTATTGGAAAACGGTATTGTCACCAGTAATGATGGGCCCCTGAAGATTTTGGGGAATGGCGAGCTTGGGGTGGCATTAACTGTTAAAGCGACCGCCTTTACGAAAAGTGCCACGCAGAAAATCGAGGCTGCTGGCGGTAGTTGTGAAGTTATTGCGAGGTAAGCCCACAGCTTATTTGGTATATCATAAGAAGCATAGGCAGAAAAATAAATTTATTTAAAATTTAGCTAACGTTTCTCCATAAACAACTTATTTAATACCAAGTATATAAGAGGTACTGTATGGTTAGAGAAAAAACTCCATCAGCCCAAGAGACTTTTTTACAAATGGCTCAGGCTGCTGGTCTTAGAGGCAGGCTGCTAGTTACTATTGGTCTGCTCGTGCTAGTCCGTTTAGGCATCTTCATCCCTGTGCCAGGGATTGATCGTCAGGCTTTCGGCAATTTTATCAATAGTTCTGGTAATTCTTCGATTGTCGGATTTCTAGACATCTTCACGGGGGGAGGGATTTCCGCTTTAGGCATCTTTGCCCTAGGAATTTTGCCCTTTATCAATGCTTCGATCATCATGCAGCTCTTGGCTACTGCCATACCTAGCCTAGAAGATCTGCAAAAGAACGAGGGAGAAGCAGGTAGGCGTAAAATTTCGCAGATTACCCGCTATGTGGCGTTGGGGGGAGCGATCATTCAAAGTTTTGGGATTACCCTGGGATTACTAGTTAACAATGGCATTATTGAAAAAAGTCTTATTCCCGTCGGTGGAACTGTCCTAGCTTTAACTGCTGGCTCAATGTTCGTGATGTGGATTTCGGAAATAATTACCGAAAGAGGAATTGGTAATGGTGCTTCATTACTGATTTTTGTCAATATTGTGGCGGTATTACCCAAAACCCTGGCAACGACCATTGAGTTTGCGAGCAGTGGCGGTCGCGGAGAAATTGCTCAGGTAATTGTCCTGCTGTTGGTTTTTCTCGCCATGATTGTCGGCATTGTCTTTATCCAAGAAGGAACTCGCCGTATTCCGATCATTTCTGCTCGTCGTCAGGTGGGTAGAAGAGTTTATCGCGAGAGAAGCAATTATCTACCTTTGAGATTGAATCAGGGGGGAGTAATGCCAATTATTTTTGCCTCTTCCGTCTTGTTTCTGCCCGCTCAACTACTAGGATTTTTGCCTGGGGATGGTCCTGTTAAAGAAGTATTTGCCAAAATTGCTACGGCAATCCAACCTGGAAACTGGGCTTATGTTGCCGTGTACTTGGTTTTGATCCTGTTCTTTAGCTATTTCTATGCTTCTTTGATTGTCAACCCTGTTGATATGTCTCAGAACCTCAAGAAAATGGGGGCTTCGATTCCTGGAATTAGACCAGGAAAAGCAACTAGTGCTTATTTAGAGAAAGTGCTTAACCGACTGACTCTTTTGGGGGCAATGTTTTTAGGCATAGTGGCGACAGTCCCTACCTTAGTAGAAAGTGCGATTCCTGCGGGTACGACGGTTTTTAGTGGTTTTGGTGCAACATCTTTGCTGATTTTAGTCGGGGTGGCAATTGATACCGCTAAACAAATCCAGACCTACGTTATTTCTCAACGTTATGAAGGAATGGTCAAGCAGTAATTCTGTTCGGCATCAGGCAGGTGTGGGATAAATGTCATACCTGCTGCTAATAAAAACTCAATTTTAGTAAAGTTGATATGGCAAAGCGATTAATATTTCTAGGTCCCCCTGGCGCGGGAAAAGGAACTCAGGCTCAGATTATCTCTGAGAATCACCAGATCCCCCATGTATCAACGGGGGACATTCTGCGCGCCGCTGTAGCTCAACAAACTCCTTTGGGAATCAAAGCAAATGACTACATGAACCGAGGGGAGCTAGTTCCAGACAATCTAATTTTGGACTTAATTCAAGACCGCCTAGCTTATGAAGATACCGCCAATGGCTGGATACTTGATGGTTTTCCCCGTAATGTAAATCAGGCTGCTTTCTTAGAAGAGTTACTGACTAAATTAGAGCAAAATGCTGATTGTGTTCTCAATCTAGAAGTACCAGATGAAGTGTTGGTATCTCGTCTGTTGGCAAGAAAACGTAAAGATGACAATGAGTTAACTATTCGTCGTCGTCTAGAAGTTTACCACCAGGATACAGTGCCAGTGATCGATTTTTATCAGCAACGCTCAACGCTGAAAACTATTGATGGCGATCGCACTATGGAAGAAGTCACAGAGCAATTAAGCGCAGCCATAGCCTGAATGGTTGTTAATTAATCAACTCTCTCAAGCTCATTAATCATTCAGTAGGGGAGGTAAATATTGGCTAAACAAGACTTAATTGAGATGGAGGGGACAGTTACAGAGTCTCTGCCCAACGCAATGTTTCGGGTCGATCTAGATAACGGCTTTAATGTTTTAGCTCATATCTCAGGCAAAATTCGGCGGAACTATATCAAAATTTTACCTGGCGATCGCGTCAAAGTGGAATTAACTCCCTATGACCTCTCCAAAGGTAGGATTACCTATCGTCTCAAAAACAAGTAGCTCTGAGAAGCAGCTCAAATGTTGAAGGTGTTCAAGGAGTCAATTACTGGCGATTTGACACAGATCCAAATTAATTCATATAATAATAGGCTTGCAATGTGGCCAAAGTAAGGCATGAAAGTTAGACCATCAGTGAAAAAAATGTGCGAAAAGTGTCGTGTCATCAAAAGACGCGGCAGGGTAATGGTGATTTGTAGCAGTAATCCTAAGCATAAGCAACGTCAAGGGTAGCGACAGTGGCTTGACCCCAGATTCAGCTAGCAATAATTTAGGCAAGACTAAGCGATATACAGGCAACACAAGAGTAATCAGCAATCAATAGGGAGTAAATAACGTGGCAAGGATTTCTGGCATAGATCTCCCCCGTGACAAGCGAGTGGAGATCGCCCTCACCTACATTTTTGGGGTGGGGTTATCGCGGGCGCAAAAGGCGATCGCCGAAACTGGAGTTAATCCAGATACTAGAGTTCGGGATTTATCCGACGAAGATGTAACCAAGCTCAGAGCCTACATCGAAGATAACTATCAAGTAGAAGGAGACTTGAGACGTTGGGAAGCAATGAATATCAAGCGTTTAGCTGATATTGGTACTTACCGTGGTCGTCGTCATCGTATGGGCTTACCTCTTCGAGGTCAAAGAACCCGCACTAATGCCCGCACCAGAAGGGGTAGAAGACTGACCGTAGCTGGTAAGAAGAAAGCTCCTGGTAAGAAATAAGACCCTAAAAGTTAATCCAACGTATAACTACATTACAAAAAAAGCAACATGGCGCAACCAAAACGAAGAAGTGGTGCGAAAAAAAATAAAAAGAACGTGCCAAATGGTGTGGCGCACATTCAGTCCACTTTTAACAACACAATTGTAACTATTTCCGACATCAGAGGCGACGTGATCTCTTGGTCTTCGGCGGGAGCAAGTGGATTTAAAGGAGCGAAGAAGGGTACTCCTTTTGCTGCTCAAACCGCAGCCGATAGCGCTGGTCGCCGAGCAATGGATCAAGGAATGCGTCAAGTAGAGGTAATGGTCAGTGGCCCTGGTGCTGGGCGGGAAACTGCCATCCGAGCTTTACAGGGCGTAGGGTTAGAAATAACCTTGATTCGTGATGTTACCCCCATACCTCATAATGGCTGCCGTCCACCAAAACGACGCCGAGTATAGAAGCAGGATATAACTGCCAGAGTATTACTTTTTTCAATCATCAAGAACTTGTCAGTTGTTGTCCAAAAAGGCGCAACTGTTTTGATCTCGATTTATCCAATCGCCTGTCGAATAAGAGGGAGAGCAGCCTGTGGCGCAATTTCAAATTGAGTGTGTAGAGTCTAAAACCCTGAAAAATCAACACCAATATAGCAAGTTTGTCTTAGAACCTTTAGATCGTGGTCAGGGAACTACCCTGGGCAATGCTTTGAGGAGAGTTTTATTATCCAACCTCGAAGGAGCAGCCGTTACCGCAATTCGCATTGGCGGCGGCATGGCAAAAGATGAAGGCAGGCAAGAACATAAGTTTGGCTTTGCTACTCATGAATTTGCCACGATTGAGGGAGTTAGAGAGGACGTTTTAGAGATTATTCTCAACATGAAGGAAATAGTCCTTAAAAGCTACACCAATCAACCCCAAATTGGTCGTTTAGTAGCTACTGGCCCTGGAACCGTTACCGCTGCCCAGTTTGAATTACCCTCGGAAGTCGAGACAGTAGATTCTAACCAGTACGTAGCCACCATTGCCGAAGGCACTAGCCTCGAAATGGAGTTTCGGGTAGAGAAGGGTAAAGGCTATCGCGCTGTAGAACGAGGCAAAGAAGAAGGAAGCTCTTTGGACTTTCTCCAGATAGACGCTGTGTTTATGCCCGTGACTAAAGTTAACTATAGCGTTGAAGATGCTAGGGTTGATGGCTCAGGTATCCGTGAACGTCTATTGATGGAGATTTGGACTAACGGCAGTATCAAGCCAGAAGAAGCCCTATCTCAAGCAGCGGGAATTGTTGTCGATCTGTTTAATCCCCTCAAAGATTTGACTTTGGAAGAGATTGAACCAGATTATCAAGACGAGGAAGACCCCACAAGCCAAATTCCCATTGAAGAGTTGCAGTTGTCGGTTCGAGCCTACAATTGTCTGAAGCGGGCGCAAATTAACTCCGTTTCCGATTTACTCGACTACACCCAAGAAGACCTCTTAGAAATTAAGAACTTCGGTCAGAAGTCGGCAGATGAGGTAATTGAAGCTTTGCAACAACGTTTGGGGATTACTCTGGCACAAGAAAAATCAGGTAAATAAATAGCCCTTATTAACAACTAATTAGCAACATTATTCATTATGCGACATCGATGTAAAGTCAAAATGCTGGGACTGCCAGCAGATCAAAGAAAAGCCCTTTTGCGCGCCTTGGCAACGGAAATTATTCGTCACGGTCAGATCAAAACTACTTTAATTCGTGCCAAAGCAGTGCGGAGTGAAGTAGATAGAATGATTACCCTGGCTAAAGATGGTTCTTTATCCGCTAGAAGACGAGCTTTAGGCTATATCTATGATAAAAATTTAGTCAATGAGCTGTTTAGTGCAGTGGAAGAACGCTATGGTAAGCGTAATGGTGGCTATACTCGCGTCGTTAGAACTAAGCGTCGTCGTGGTGATAATGCCGAAATGGCAATCATCGAACTAGTTTAGATCTTCAACCTAATGATTGCTAATTAGGAACTATCCATGAGAATAGCTTTGCTGATTCAATATTTAGGAACTAACTTTCATGGTTGGCAAAAGCAACCCAACCAGGTGAGTATTCAAGGTCATATTGAACAAGCGATCTCCAGTGTTGTTGGCTACAAAGTAAATATCTATGGTGCGGGAAGAACCGATGCGGGAGTTCATGCTGCTGCTCAAGTCGCCCACTTTGAGTATTTAGGGCCAATTCCTCCCCATAAATGGTCAAAAATCATCAATGGGAGACTGCCAGAGGGTATACTAATAAGGGCTTCGGCGCAGGTTGAGCAGGACTGGCATGCTCGGTTTTCGGCCATTTGGCGACGTTATCGCTATACAATCTATACCGAAAAACGACCAAATGTGTTTATTAATCAAACCTGCTGGCACTATTATCACTCCGCCTTAAACGAATCATTGATGCAGCAAGCTCTAGATTCCCTATTGGGAGAACATAGTTTTGCTGCTTTCAAAAGATCTGGTTCTGACCGTCTAGATTCTCTAGTAGAAGTTCAGGTTGTTAAATGTTATCGTCAAGAAGCATTTTTATACCTGGAAATCCAAGCAAATAGCTTTTTGTACGGAATGGTACGTCTGCTAGTAGGAATGTTAGTAGAAGTCGGGATTGGTAAGCGATCGTCTGAAAATTTCACTGAGATTTGGCAGCATCAGCGTCGCGAGGAAGTAAAGTATTCTGCCCCAGCCAAAGGTTTATGTTTACTGAGAGTAGGTTATCCTGAGTTTCCTTTTGCTCAACCGTTGTGGTTTGATACCCAGCCTACCTTCCATCTAGCTCGGTAAATCTCTTTATTTAAAATAATCCACAAGATAATATCACGGAAGATGAACAAAACTCCCCTCCCAACCCTAGACACCATAGAACATAAGTGGTACGTAATTGATGCCGAAGGACAACGCCTCGGTCGCCTAGCTACAGAAATTGCCATGATTTTGCGAGGCAAGAATAAGCCCAGTTTTACTCCCAACATGGACACTGGTGATTTTGTGATTGTGATCAATGCCGAGAAAGTTGTGGTCACGGGTAAAAAAAACGAGCAAAAACTATACCGTCGTCACTCTGGTAGACCAGGGGGGATGAAAACTGAAACTTTCGATCAGCTACAGCACCGCATTCCCGAACGGATAGTCGAAAAAGCGATTAAAGGTATGTTGCCCAAAAATACCCTGGGACGCAAACTATTTACCAAACTCAAAGTTTACACAGGATCAGACCATCCCCATGCTGCCCAAAATCCTGAAACTTTAACTGTCAACACTATTCCCCAAAGTAACTAAGCAAGAGTAAATAAAAGAGTAACCAAGTTATGGAAGCAACACAAGATAAAGTAGTATATTGGGCGACTGGTCGCCGCAAGTCAGCGATCGCCAGAGTCCGTTTAGTCCCAGGAGAGGGCAAGCTCGTCGTTAACGGCAAGCCTGGAGAGGATTATTTTAATCGTATTCCTAGCTATCTGATGTCCATCAAAGGGCCTTTGGAGACTTTAGGCTTTGAGAGCGAATATGACATTTTGGTCAATGCCCACGGTGGTGGTTTGACTGGTCAAGCAGATGCGGTCAGACTGGGAGTAGCGCGAGCATTGTGCAAACAAGACCCTGGTAATCGTCAGCCTTTGAAAACAGAAGGATTCCTGACCCGCGATCCCCGTTGTAAAGAAAGAAAGAAATACGGTTTGAAGAAAGCCCGCAAAGCTCCTCAATTTTCCAAACGATAGTTTTTATAAGCTTTTAGCTTTCAGCCATCAGCTATCAGCTTAATTCAAGATTAAAATTAAAATTATGAAATGGCTGTTTACTAGAGTAATCCTTTAAAGAAAACTAAAAAAATGCCAAAACCTGAAATCCACCCAACTTGGTATCCTGATGCCAAGGTTATGTGTAACGGTGAAGTAGTAATGACTGTGGGTTCAACTCAGCCAGAAATCACCGTTGATGTGTGGTCTGGGAATCACCCCTTCTATACTGGGACGCAAAAAATCATTGATACCGAAGGTCGGGTTGACCGCTTCTTGCGTAAATACGGTATGCTCGATGCAGATGCAACTAGCGAAGCTGGCTCTGAAGCTGAGAAATAGCCATTTTAAGACCATATATAGACCCAGTAGTTACTATTGATTGACTGCTGGGTTTGTTGTATCTTGAAATATTTTCCCTCAGTAAATTCCCAGTAAATCCCCTAATTTTGATTGGAGAAAACCAATGGCAGAAGCATATCTCTTAGATAAACTAAAATCTGTGGAGCAAACTTTTCAGGAATTGACCCATCGCCTAGCAGATCCCGATATTGCGACGAATCCTAACGAACTACAAAAAATAGCTAAAGCTCGTTCTTCCCTGGAAGAGACCGTAATTACCTACCAAAAATGGCAGGAAACCAAGGAGGAACTGGCGGGAGCGAAAGAAATTTTCAAAGAAGCGATCGATCCTGAGATGAAAGAAATGGCTAGCCTGGAAGCTAGTGAACTAGAAGAACAGCTCGAACAACTCGAAGAAAGGCTCAAAATCTTGTTACTTCCTAGCGATCCCAATGATGATAAAAACATCATGTTAGAAATTCGGGCGGGAACAGGGGGCGATGAAGCCAGTATTTGGGCGGGAGATTTAGTGCGTATGTACTCACGCTATGCAGAAACACAAAACTGGAAAGTATTTCTCCTCAGTGAATCGACGGCAGAGATGGGAGGCTTTAAAGAAGCAATCCTCGAAGTTACAGGGAATTCTGTCTACAGCAAGCTCAAGTTTGAAGCAGGAGTTCATCGGGTACAGCGAGTGCCTCAAACCGAAGCCAGTGGCAGGGTGCATACTTCCACCGCTACCGTTGCCGTGATGCCAGAAGTAGATGATGTGGAAATTCAGATTGACCCCAAAGATATTGAACTTAAAACCGCTCGTTCTGGGGGAGCTGGGGGGCAAAACGTCAACAAGGTAGAGACGGCGGTGGATTTAATCCATAAGCCCACGGGCATTAGAATTTTTTGTACCGAAGAGCGATCGCAACTGCAAAACCGAGAGCGAGCGATGCAGATTCTTCGAGCCAAACTATACGATATTAAGCTTGCAGAACAGCAAAAAGAAGTCCGAGGCTTAAGACTAGCTCAGGTAGGCACAGGCTCCCGTTCTGAGAAAATTCGCACCTACAATTATAAAGACAATCGTATTACCGATCACCGTTTGGGACAAAACTTTCCTTTGGCGAACTCCTTAGAAGGAGATATTGATGTGATGGTTCAATCTTGTATTTCTCAAGATCAGCAAGATCGGCTAGAAGCCTTAGCTCAATCTCCTGATACTGCGGAAACACTGAATTAAAAACTGTTTAGCAATCGGTAATCAATCATGACCAATCCTTCTCAAGAAGATAATCAAACCAAAGAGCTAAGTAAAATCAACTATTCCTTGGGGGGCATCGTTTTAT
>JBEANW010000518.1:0-9677 GCA_041165225.1 Cyanobacteriota bacterium
GAACTAAAATCAGCACTGGATAATTGCGGTACGGTACTCTGACAATATTTTTTCAACATTCCCAGGGTGCGGTTCAGCGAATTTCCTAGCACATCGGCTAAATCGTTGTTAAGCACGTTAATAAAACGAGTTTCATTAAAATCGCCGTCATTGCCCAGTTCAATCTCTTTGAGGAAGTAATAGCGCACAGCGTCTGCACCGTATCTATTGACTAACTCCACAGGATCGATGGTGTTACCTAAAGTTTTGCCCATTTTGAGTCCGTCCTTGGTCAAAAAACCATGACCAAAAACTTGTTTGGGCAAAGGCAAACCAGCAGAAGCTAACATAGCTGGCCAGTAAACCGCATGAAATCTTAATATATCTTTACCAATCAGATGCAAATTAATCGGCCACCATTGAGCTAGAGCATTGTCTAGAGTAGGGGATTGGTCTGGCTCTAACAAGGCGGTGATATAGCCGAGTAAAGCATCAAACCAGACATAAATGGTGTGGTTATCATCTACGGGAACAGGAAAACCCCAGTCTAAATTGACGCGAGAGATCGAGAAATCTTTTAAGCCTTGTTGCACGAAGTTAAGTACTTCGTTGCGCCGACTAGCTGGTTGAATAAAGTCTGGCTGGGACTCATAAAGTTCTTCTAGCTGCCGCTGATATTTAGAGAGGCGAAAAAAGTAATTTTCTTCATCGCGCCATTCTGCCTGTTTATTAGTGTGAATCGCACAATGATGATCTTCAAGTAGTTCTCGTTCTTCCTTAAACTCTTCACAAGACACGCAATACCAACCTTGTTGACGGTCTAGATAGATGTCGTCTTGTTTCCAGACCCGCTCAAAAAACTCATTAACGATCTGCTGATGGTGGGGTGAGGTAGTACGGCTAAAACGGTCATATTGAATATCTAGCTTCGTCCATAAAGACTGAAAGCTGTCCACGATGCGATCGCAATGAACTTGAGGCTCTACCCCTGACTCCTCAGCAGTACGTTGAATCTTTTGTCCATGCTCATCTGTTCCCGTAATCAAGAGGACTGATTTGCCCTGTAAACGATGGAATCTAGCTATGGCATCAGCTACCATGGTAGTGTAAGCACTGCCAATGTGGGGGACTCCGTTGACGTAATAAAGAGGAGTAGTTAAAGAGAATTGATGGTTTAGGTCGGGATTATTCATTTGAGTTAGCAAACAATTGCTCTAACTAAAGGGAGATAAATTTTATAGCCTTTGAGTCAGGGGCAATTTTCGATAAATTGAGGCAGACTACCTGCCATCTATAATTAATATTGTTATATTCATGAGAACCTCACCACTACAGTATCAATGACAACAGAGCTTTAAATTAACCTTAAGGAAAATACTTAATAAATTTTCGATTTCGTTAACAAAGCTACTTTAAGAATCAAAATGATTGCCATAAAGAAGTTAAACAGCCGAATCTTGGTTAAAGGCTCGGTATTGCTCCATACTGTAAGTAAAAGCTTCGCCCTAGTTATAAGCTTAATTAGAAGTAATTTATTGAATGTTGTCATTTTCCCCACGTCTGCTTGCTCAGTCTTTAATTTCAGCAGTTAATCTCAATTTAACGCGGTCTTATGCCCATCGCATTCCCCAGGATATCCCCACCATCGTGATTAGTAATCATCGTAGTTTTTTGGATGCGCCAATTTTAATTAAGACCATCCCCAATACACTACGAATTGCCTGTCATCACTATATGGGTCAGACTCCAGTAGTTAGGGAAATTGTTAATTCCCTGGGTTGTTTTTCATTAGGAACGGCAGAAAAAAGACAGCGAGATTTTTTTGACCAAGCAAACCAGCTTTTGACTTCTAGACAGTGGGTGGGATTATTTCCCGAAGGGACTAAACCGATGATTGAACCGACTTCTCCCCATGAGATCAATCCATTCCATCGAGGGTTCGCTCATCTAGCTTGGCAAGCACCTGTGGCTAATGTAGCTGTTTTACCAGTGGCGATCGCTTCTTTAGAGGAAACAAACTATCCGAGTATTCCGATCCGCTGGCTTCAGCAGTTTGACCAAAATGAACCTTTCTTTGAGCGTCAAGGTTTACACCCAATGCTGGTTTATCATCGCGTCCATGTACTAATCGGCAGACCCTACTTGATTAATACAGTTCGTCAGCAGGAATATAAAGGGAAGCAGGCAAAACACCTGAGTTTAGATTTGACTAACTATTGCCAAGATCAAATCACAGAGTTATTACGGGAAGGGTGTTATTAATTGACAAATATAAAGAAAAAGAGGGTGAAATTAATTTCTATGAGTAAATGTCCGAGAATTAATAGTTAAGAAGATATAAGTTTTATTTTATTATATGTATATATGAGTTTTGAACTTAGTGTAGATTTTATCAATCCTAGAGAAGTTAATCCCGATGCGCCTCTATTTGTATATCTTCCTGGGATGGATGGAACAGGAAAATTACTGCAAACTCAATCCGATCATTTAGCAGCTAATTTCGATCTGCGATGCTTGGCAATTCGCACCGACAGTTATAGTACCTGGCAAGATTTAGCCAGAGATACAGTACAGTTAATTAGAGCAGAGTTGGATCACAAGACAAATCAAGAAGTTTATTTGTGCGGAGAATCTTTTGGGGGATGTCTAGCCTTAAAAACTGCTCTAGCTATGCCAAATTTAATCAGTAAGCTAATCTTAGTCAATCCTGCTTCTAGTTTTAATCAGCTACCAATTCTGGGTTGGGGAGTAGGTATTACTGGATTGTTACCTGCTTGGGTGCATCGTTATTCGGCTGCGGGACTTTTACCTTTTTTGGTACGCTTAAATCGGATTGATGATTGCGATCGCGATCGCTTAATGGCAAGTATGAGGTCAATTCCACCCCATGTCATAAGCTGGCGACTATCTTTATTGAGGGATTTTAAGGTATTAGATGAAGAGCTGCGGAGTCTCGATATTCCTAGTCTAATTGTGGCAGGAGCAGCGGATGGGTTATTGCCATCAGTAGCAGAGGCACAAAAACTAACAAATCTTTTACCCCAAGGACAAATGACAGTGCTACCCCAAAGCGGTCATGCTTGTTTGTTAGAAACAGGAATCAACCTTGAGCAAATCTTGGTGGAGGAAAAATTTATCTCCCGAAAGATTGCCAATGAAGGTTTAGTATTGGCTAGTTAATAAAATTGCAGCCTACAAACCAAAATAGCGATCGTTGATTTAGACAAGAGGCTGCTTCGTATATTCCCTGGTATATCCAGTATTTTAAAAACTCCGAACTCTACAAATTAGTATTTATTAAGATTAAGACCAGCTTCTTTTGCCATCGCACCGATGCCTCTTTTTCCCAAAGTCTTAATGGCTTTAGTGGATAGACGTAATCTTACCCAACGATTTCCTTCTGCCCACCATACTCTTTTCCACTGCAAATTAACACCTTGCAATTTTTTGGTGCGACGGTGGGAGTGGGATACCGCCATGGCATTGTTGGCTTTTTTGCCCGTTATTGTACACTTACGACCCATGATTTACCTTAAAAATATGTTTCTACGTTTCACGATCTCTCATTATAGTCAAACTTAGACCTGCATCATAATTTTATTCGTGCCGTGTTCCAACTAAACCGTGCATATAGAAATTCTCTAACCCCAACTATGAGAAAACTGGACTAACTCTTTTGCCGAAAATTCATCCTGCCAACTACAGTTTTGACACTTAAACCCAAATCTTTGATTAGCCAAAAATTCTCGATACTCAAGTTTCTTAGACGAGCAATACGGACAGCAACCGTTTAGTATGCAAGACTTTAATGATTCTTGTTTGTCTTTGATAGCTTTTTCTTGATAATAAAAAATCTAACTCGCCTAAGTTTGTATCCTAACGAGCCTCATGTCAGTACGTTATTGCACTGTAATGCCTAACCCCGACGAGAACCTAACAGGCGTAGAAATTCATTTTGGATCAACTGGTAACATTCACAAGCAGTGTCCTCTAAACCCTGTTGATCTAGGATTATGATTCTACCTCGACTGTAACGAATAATGCCTGCTTGCTGTAATATCCCTGCTGCTACGGTAACTCCCGAACGGCGAGTGCCTAACATATTGGCAATAAATTCTTGAGTCAAAGGTAATTCATCTTGCAAGATGCAGTCCTGAACCGAAAGCAGCCACCGCGCTAGCCTTTCTTCAATATTGTGCTGACGATTGCAAGCAGCACTCTGGGATACTTGAGTTAACAATGCTTGAGTATAGAGTAAAAGCAACTTGTGTAGCTTTTCTCCTCGCTGAAACTCTTGACGGATAACTTCTGCCGAAACTTCTAATGCTGTCCCCGAAACCTGGACAATTGTTCTACTGGTGGTGGAGCTACCCCCCAACAGAGCAGGTAGACCAATTATCCCTTCATTGCCAATTAAACCGATCTCCGTTGTTGAGCCGTCCATCATAATCGAAACGAGGGAGATCATGGCTCGTTGGGGAAAATAAATTTTTTGAATCGGTTCGTTCGGTTCTAAAAGAATTTCTCCACTGATTAGATTAACAGGTTTTAAATGAGTTGCGATACGCTGATATTCACAGGGCGGTAAAGCTGCCAATATTTGATTAATGGGAGAATCTACATGATCGGTCATTATTCTGGAAAACCGTCTGAATTTAGTAAGTTGAAGCAGACCATGCCAAGATCCGCATCTATGCTGCCAGCTAAGTAGATCTTCTGTTATGACACTCCTATAGATTTTGCTATATAAGTTTCTGGTTCAATCAATCAGACTATTACAAACCTCGATCGCCTGTAATTTGTGTGATTTGTTAAGAATTATACAGAACTAAAACTGCTCTATCGGTTCGTTATGGTACTTAAGTTTATATTTCTAAATATTCTCTAATAATATCTAAGTAATATTACTTGTCCTATAATCTTCGTTCGGCAAAAATTTGGTAATCAGATTTGATTTTGCTATAGCATTCACAGGCGATCGCTTTTAGGAGAGAACGATCTAAGATGGTAATTTTACCGCGACTATATTGAATAATTTTTTGGGAATGTTAATTTAACTCTATTTCTCGTTTATATTTTAGGATACCTGCAAAAAAAAGATGCCCAACTATTTAGATCGAGCATCTTATTCTATCAATGAATAGCTTATAGCTATTTAAATATCCAGGTCATCAAGATTCAGGTTAGGGGCATGAGTCTCAATAAATTCTCTTCTGGGGGCAACGCGATCACCCATCAGAACAGTAAAGATGCGATCAGCTTCGGCGGCATCATCTATCTCCACCCTTTTCATGGCGCGGGTTTCAGGATTCATGGTGGTATCCCATAGCTGTTGAGGCATCATTTCCCCTAAACCTTTAAAGCGCTGGATGGTGTAGTTGGCATTATCAGGAAATTCGGCAATACGCTGTTGCAATTCGCGATTGCTATAGCAATAATGATGGTTGCGTCCCCGTTCTAATTTATATAGTGGAGGACAGGCAATATAAATATAACCCTGATCAACTAAAGCTCTTTGGTAACGGAAGAAGAAAGTTAAAATCAGAGTCCTAATGTGCGCCCCATCAACGTCAGCATCCGTCATAATCACAATGCGGTGATACCGTAGCTGAGAAGGATCGAACTCATCCCCTTTGATGCCTAATCCTAGAGCAGTGATCATCGACTGAATCTCATTGTTCTTATAGATTTTGCTGTCATCAGTCTTTTCAATGTTGATGATTTTACCTCTTAAGGGCAAAATTGCCTGAAAACGGCGATCTCGTCCTTGTTTCGCACTTCCCCCCGCAGAATCGCCTTCCACCAGGAAGATCTCGGACTCTTCAGGATCGCGAGAACTACAGTCGGCTAATTTTCCTGGTAGAGGAGAAGACTCTAGTACTGATTTACGACGTACCAATTCCCGCGCATGACGAGCAGCTTCGGCGGCTTTAAAAGACTGCACCGCCTTTTCAATAATCGAATCCCCGATGCTGAGATTAAACTCTAGGTAGTCATTCAGGACTTCTCCTACCAAAGAATCCACAATCCCGCGAACCTCTGTGTTCCCCAGCTTGGTTTTAGTTTGCCCTTCAAATTCAGGATCGGGGACTTTAACCGAGACAACCCCTGTTAAACCCTCGCGAATGTTTTCTCCCCCTAGGTTAGAATCACTCTCCTTCAGTTTGTTGCGCTTACGAGCAAAGGAGTTCATGGTTCTAGTGAGGACAGTCTTCAATCCTTCTAAGTGGGTACCGCCATCAATGGTGCGGATGTTGTTCGCAAAGCCCAAAAGGTTATCATTATAGGAATCAATACACCACTGCAAAGCAACTTCTACAGTTACGCCATTTTTCTCTTTGTTAATATAGATAATATTCTCATGGAGAGCATCTTTGTCGCGATTCATGTATTCGACATACTCTCTAATCCCACCCTCGTAACAGAAGGTATCCTGACGCTGTTCTTCACGATTATCGCTGAAAGTAATCTTAATCCCTGCATTGAGATAAGCTAACTCTTTTAACCGCTTGGACAAGATGTCATATTCAAAAACAGTGGTTTCGGTAAAGATCGTGTCATCAGGAATAAAATGAACCGATGTTCCTGTGCGCTTGGGCTGTTCTTGATTCGGCTTTACTGCTAACTGACCTTGAGGTTTACCCTGTTGGTAGGATTGTAGATAAACGTTTTGGTCGCGCCAGACTGTAACCTCAACTAATTTAGAGAGGGCATTAACAACCGACACACCGACCCCGTGTAACCCACCAGAAACTTTATAACCACTGCCGTCACCACCAAATTTGCCCCCTGCGTGCAGCACTGTCATGACTGTTTCGAGGGCAGATTTCCCTGTTTTAGAATGAATCCCTGTGGGAATCCCCCGTCCATCATCAGTCACAGTAATGGAGCCGTCAGCATTGATATCCACTTCGATATGAGTGCAAAAACCCGCTAGAGCTTCATCAATCGAATTATCCACCACCTCATATACTAGGTGATGCAGTCCTTTGGGTCCTGTGGAACCAATATACATCCCTGGACGTTTGCGTACTGCTTCCAAACCCTCCAGTACCTGAATCTGATCTGCATCGTAAGTGGTAGTCATGTAGTTCTCCGAAAAAGCCTTAGAGCGTTAGTTATTTATGCGTAATGAAAAAATACTCGAAAATTCTAACACAAAAGGTCTATTGACCGCCTTAAAGCTTTCTAAATTGATTTTTGATGGTGGGCTTATACCCTGTTTATTGATCGATAATTGAAACTGACTAATCTGAAAGTTTAACCCCGCTTGTTCATGAGCCGTCTTTTGCCCCTTCTTGGTAAACTAAAATTAAGCATTATAGCCAAGATATTCAGAATCCATAAAATTCATGCCCCCTGCTAATCAAGCCCAGGATGTCCAGGTTTTCCCCGTCGCTGAGAATACCCGTGTGTGGCGATCGCGTACTTGGAATCGGCTCAAATTTGAAATTGAATACGCCCTGCAAAAAGGGACTACTGCTAATTCTTATTTAATTGAAGCAGATCGGGTAGCTTTATTTGATCCTCCTGGGGAATCTTTTACCCAGATATTTTTGGATGCTCTCCAGACTCGCGTTGACCCCAAGCAGATTGATTACCTCGTATTGGGACATATTAATCCTAATCGTGCAGCCACTCTCCAGGTTTTATTAGCCATTGCCCCCCAGATAAAGATTGTTTGTTCTAATCCTGGAGCAATATCTCTAGCCAAAATTCTCCCTGATACAGAGTTAAAGCTGCAAATTATTAAGGGGGAAGAAACTCTCGATCTGGGTCAAGGTCATGTTTTAGAATTTATGACCACCCCCAACCCCCGTTATCCCGACCACCTCTGCACCTACGATCCCCAAACCGCAGTATTATACACCGATAAAATCTTTGGTTGTCATGTCTGTGGCGATCGCGTGTTTGATGAAGGTTGGACGGTAGATATGGAGGATCGGCGCTATTATTTTGATTGCCTGATCGCTCCTCACCCCAGACAAATCATCACTAGTCTCGATAAGCTGGCGGATAAACCTGCCCGTATCTACGCTACCGCCCACGGGTCATTAGTTAAATATAGTCTGAGGGAACTAACCGCCGATTATCATACCTGGATGCAGCAGCAAAATGCTCGTGAATCTAGGGTGGCTTTAATTTATGCTTCCGCCTATGGTAATACCGCCACTATTGCTCAGGCGATCGCCAGAGGAATTACTAAAGCAGGGGTAGCAGTGGACTCAATCAATGCTGAATCCGCTAACCCAGAGGAAATCAAAACAGCAATTGAGCAATCTTCTGGTTTTATTATGGGTTCTCCTACCCTGGGAGGACATGCCCCCACCCAAATTCAATCGGCTTTGGGTATTGTCTTGGCAAATGCAGCTAAAACCCAGCTTGCAGGGGCATTTGGCTCTTTTGGTTGGAGCGGAGAAGCCGTAGACTTATTGGAAAATAAATTCCGTAATGCAGGGTATAAATTTGGTTTTGAACCGATTCGCGTCAAGTTCACCCCCACCGATGCGACACTCAAAACCTGCGAGGAAGCGGGGACAGACTTTGCTCAAGCCATCAAAAAAGTGCAGCGCGATCGCCAAAAAGTCCGACAAACTCAAGGAATTGATTCCGATGTAGACCGCACTGCTAAAGCAGTTGGTCGTCTGGTAGGTTCAATGTGTATTGTCACCACCAAAAAAGCGGACGGGCGCGGTGACGCGACGTTAGGAGCTAATCCTTTAGGACTTGGGGGTCACATGCGGCTAAAGCCTTTGTCCCATGCCCTAAAGGGTACACCTTCGGATAAGCGACCCGTTCAAGAAGCTGAAGTATCGGGGGCAATGTTGGCTTCCTGGGTATCCCAAGCTACCTTCAATCCCCCTGGTTTAACGGTGGCGGTGGCGAAAGATCGGGCGATCGAATCTCTCTTATTTAAAGGCAATAGCTTTGTGTTGAACGTATTACCTGAAGGAAAACATATTCCCTTGATGAAGCATTTCCTCAAGCCTTTCGACCCTGGGGAAGATCGCTTTCAGGATATAGCAACGACGGAAGCTAGTAATGGCTGTCCCATTTTGCAAGATGCTTTAGCCTATGTAGAATGTCAGGTGGCTAATCGGATGGAATGTGGCGATCATTGGTTGCTCTATGGTGTAGCAACCCAGGGTAATGTTCTGCAAGCTGATGGGGTAACAGCGATTCATCACCGTAAATCAGGCACACATTATTAGCAACTGATGTTATGTATTAGTTGACTTGTGCAGATTGGGGAAAAAAGAAAAGGGAAAAGGGAAAAGGTGTATAACTCTGCTGACATTGTTAGTTTAAAACTCCAGTTTTGAATATGGACGCGGTTTAGTTCAGCACTAAATAACTAATAGACTAAAAACTAAAAACTATGAATTTAATTACACTTGAAAGCTTCTTAGACAATACTTCTTTTGGGATCTTGCTAGTTACCATGCTGATCTATTGGAGTGGGGCTGCTTTCCCTAATCTCCCCTTCATGGCTACTTTGGGTACGACAGGAATGGCGATCTCCAACCTCTGTATAGCTACTCTTCTAGGTTCTCGCTGGATTGAAGCGGGTTATTTTCCCCTCAGCAATTTGTATGAATCCCTGTTCTTTTTGGCTTGGGGTGTCACCACTATCCATTTTGTAGCGGAAAGAATGAGTCGCAGCCGCTTGGTGGGAGTCGTCACCAGTCCCGTAGCAA
>JBEANW010000519.1:0-4749 GCA_041165225.1 Cyanobacteriota bacterium
CAACTCTATCTCAGCCCAGCTTTAATGTATCAGGAGCATCAGGAAGCATCAAGTTTTTAAAATCAGGCGATCGCAATGCTGCGGTACAGTTGGTTACGGTGCAACCAGGCGATCGCTCTTCCTATGGTTATGATTTTGTGCCTCTTAAATAGAGCAATGGAGTCCCTCGACTTCGTGAGGTATACCTTGGGTTTGTTTGGGGAAAAGGCAAAGGGGAAAAGGGAAAAGCGATGCAGCGCGGTCTTGGGGGTTTCCCCCATGAGCGACTGCATCAAGAAGGGAAAAGCAGTACCTCATGTTTCTGAGAATTGCTATATTCAAATCTACTTAAATCTACTAATCTGAGCAATTTGAATGATTCCCCACCAGCCGATTAGTGAACCCAAGGCATAGTGGGGGAAATCCCACCAATCAAAGCCAGCACCCAGCAACATGCGCCAAAGAAATGAGGCACGAATGGCGACGGGGACTAAATCAAACCATAGCTGGCAGACTTCGATGGTACAGGTGACGATGAATACCCCCGCAGCAATCCTGAGTAACTTGCTGCGATCCTTGTTAGGAGGCGTAAACCAAAAGATTAATAAACACCAGAAAATTTCATACAAGACATCCCCTGAATAATCTTGTACCCACTCTTGCCCGATTCCTCCATAGGTTTTAGACAAGATGCCTAAAGGAATAATCAGCAGCAGAAAAAGTAAAATTAGAACCCGTCTTCCTAATCTTCCTAATAATTTTTGAACCATTGATGTTTAAAGTTACAGAGTGCGTAACGTCAGTTACTCATTACCCATTACCCGTTACCCATGAAACGTTAGGGCGAATGACCATTCGCCCCTACATATTCCGATCTTTTGCGTTGGGAATGGGTCTAGAAAGGAATTTCATCCCAATCTTCGTTGCCGCCACCTGAAGGAGTAGGTTCAGGATTCGGCGTAGGTTCTGGGGCGATATAGGCTGGGGCTGGGGCAGCTTGTGGTTTGGGGTTTGGGGCAAAATCAACTACATTGCCTGGCTGTTGATAATCTGGCTGTTGGTAATCTGACTGTTGATAATCTGGTTGCTTTGAGCCTCCGCCACTAACTGCCCCTAGAGGATAGATGCGAGAGGCTACTAGTTTAGCCCGCTTTTCTTTATATCCTTCAGGCATTTCAAACAGGTTCATGGATAAGCGGCCTTCAATAATTACCTGATCTCCCATGCTGTAAGTACTTTTAATGTCTTCCGCTAGCTTGCCCCATCCTTCTACTTGTACTTTGCCTGGGTCTTCTCCTTCTTTGGTAGACTCAAACTCAACCATCATCGTAGATACGCTCATTTGATCTTGAGTAGAGCGTAGTTCAGGATCGCTGATGATCTGTGCCATCAAAATGCAGCTATTCATGGGTTTGCTACTCCTTAAATATCTAAATAATTACTCGAAACCATGCAAACAATTGTACTATTTTATTGTTCAGGCTTTCATCACTTCGTAATTGTAACGGCAGTTTTGAATAATTTTGCTAATAATTCTGTTCCCGATCAATAAATTTTTGGACTCGTTGCCGATATTCTAGGAGCTGTTCATCTACCCAATAGCGATCGCCACTGTTGGCATAAATATGTACTAAGGGTTCCCCCGCATCGGGTAAAATCAACACCCAATTGTCATTTTGCGGATTAATGATTTTCACTCCATCAATCAACTCTAAGTTTTCGGCGGGGTGAGTTTCTAGTAAGTGGCGCATCAAGGCTCCCTTGACCTTCCAAGGACAGCGAATCGCGCAGGATTTATGGTAAACATTGGGTAAATCTTGACGAATATCAGCCAGCGATCGCTCTTGAATGGTGAGCATTTCAATCAGTTTAGCAATGCCGAACATGGCATCAAAACCAGGATGTAGTTCAGGAAAAATAAAGCCCATCTCACTACTACCCCCCAACACCACATGGGGATTGTCACGGGAGGCTTCCATTAAGGCAGTAGGATTAACTTTGGTACGAATCACTGTACCATCATGACGACGAGCAATCTCCTCCACGGCACTAGAAGCATTGACTGGCACAACGACGGTGCTGCGGGGATTAGCGGTCAAGATCGTGTTCACCATTAAGGCGGTTAAGGCTTCTCCTCGAATTGGTAAACCTGCTTCATCCACTAAGATAAGCTGCTCTCCATTAGCAGATACTTGAACACCGAAATTAGCCCTCAAAGCTTCCACTACTTGCCCCAATTGATCGAGCAGCACTTCTTTTTGATCAGGGGAAATAGATGTTTCTTGCAAACTAGCGTTTAGCACCACCGCATCACAGCCAAACTTAGCCAGTAATTGCGGCAAAATCGCCCCCGCCACAGCATATACATAGTCGATCACAATTTTGGAACTGCTACTCCGCACGGCGGCAATATTAATATATCGGGCAAAGGCACGGCTATAAGTATCCATCACCCCGCTAGGGTAACTAACACTGCCAATCTCTTGCACCGAGACTCGACGGATATCTTCTTTAAAATAGGCTCCTTCAATTTTCTTTTCTTGGGACTTAGAAACACTAATGCCCTGACGATCAAAAAATTCAATCAGTAAATAATCAGGTCGATTGGGTTCTAGCCGAATATGAATTCCTCCCGCCACATCAATCATGGTGGTCATCATCGTGCGGGCAATGGGAATCGCGGTGGCTTCTAGATTCTGGACATTAACCCCCGCCGACATCAACCCTGCAATCATCGCCCGTCCCACCATCCGCGAGACGCTACGCTGATCCCGCGAGACAATCACCGTCGAACCTAGCTTGAGAGTAGAGCCATAGGCAGCCCCCAGCTTAACCACAAATTCAGGCGTTAAATCAATGTTGGCTAATCCCGATACTCCTCTTTGTCCAAAAAGATTTCGCTGGGCAGTATTACCCCAGATCAAATTAATATTGAGAATCGCCCCCGACTCAATTCTTTTATTCGGCCAGACCCTTACCCCTGGAGCAATTTGGGCTTCTTCCCCGACAATGGACATGCTCCCTACTACCGAACCTTCCAAAGCTTGCGATCGCCGATCCATTCTCGTACCACGGGAGATCGTACAGGCTCGTAAATGAGCCTCATCCCCGACGGTAGCGCCATTCCAGATAATCGGACGCTTGAGGTTGGCATCAGAACCAATGGTTACATTGTCCCCAATTACCGTTCCTGCCTCAATTTTGACCCGTGGGCCAATCCGACAGTTGTCGCCAATCATGGCGGGAGATTCAATCGTGGCGGTGGGATCGACATAGGTATTACTCCCAATCCAAATACCCGTAGACTTTTCCCGATAAGGAAAGTCTAATTTTACCTTTTGCTCCAGAGCATCATATTGCGCTTCCCGATAAGCTTCTAAATGACCGACATCGCACCAGTAACCTTCGGCAACATAGCCATACATTGGTTCTCCCCGTGCTAAGAGAATGGGGAATAAATCATTGGAAAAGTCCGACTCTTCGTTTTCTGGCAGGTAATCCAAAACTTCTGGTTCGAGGATATAGGTTCCAGTATTAACGGTATCCGAGAAAATTTCACTCAAGGAAGGCTTTTCCAAAAAGCGGTTAATGCGACCATCTGGGTCAGTAATGACCACCCCAAAATCCACGGGATTGGGGACACGAGTTAAAATTAAAGTCGCCTTGGATTTCTTCTCGCGGTGAAAAGCGATCGCCGCTTGCAGATCGAAATCAGCGATCGCATCTCCACTAATGGTAATAAAAGTATCATCTAACCATTGCTGGATATTTTTAACACATCCCGCCGTCCCTAAAGGCTGGTCTTCTTCTACGGCATAGGTCATTTGTACCCCGAAATCACTACCATCCTGGAAATAATTCCGCATCACGTCGGGTAAATAATAAAGGGTAGCAATAATCTCAGTAATATTATGGCGCTTTAATAAATTAATGATATGTTCGGCGATGGGGCGATTTAGGATTGGAACCATCGGTTTCGGCAGATCGCAAGTTAACGGACGTAATCTCGTCCCTGAACCTCCAGCCATTAGGACTGCTCGCATCAAAACCCCCTTAAATTATCAATTGAATATTAACTCGCTTTTGATATACCTGTATCTTATTACTATTGGCAAGTAGAAAGCAGAGGATAGGAGGGAGAAAGAAAGTAACATATCACATCTAAACTACGAGACTTTTTCGCAAAAGAAAATTTATCAGTTGTTAGAATATAGCAGTTGTTAGTCTGTTTGGTTAGGGAGGGTCGATATGGTACATTTTCTAGGATTTGTTTTGTTCGTGGTTTACGTCGGTGGAATTTGGAAGTTTTTATCTGGCTATCGTCTGACCAACTTTAATACTGGTTTGCCAGGTCGAATCACCCTCGCTTTGCTCTGGCCAGTTTTACTTGTAGGCAACAAGTCTTATCGTCAAAATTTTAATAAAGCATTGAAAGGTAGATAAATAGGCTTCGCCCTAGCTCTAAGCTCTAAGCTCTAAGCTTCAATCAACCCATCAATTAAAAGTTGACAGATTGCTAGATGTCCAAGTTTTAATTACTTTGCCTGTAATTTCTTGACCATACCAGGGAGTATTAGCTGCGGGAGATTTGAGATTACTTTGATCAGCAATCCATTTTTCTTCTGGAGCAAATAAGACGAGATCCGCAGCTTGCTCGATCGCGATCGCTTTAGGTGTTTGCTGGAGACATTGACGGGGACGACTACTCAAGGCTTGCCACAGTTCTATTGCCGACCATTCTCCCGTCTGGACAAATCTTTGCCACAATAA
>JBEANW010000520.1:0-5564 GCA_041165225.1 Cyanobacteriota bacterium
TGAGATGATTTTAAATTGTTGTTCTAAGCGGGATGACTCTGAACCCAGGAAAACTTGTCCAATTTTCGTCTCCAAGAATATATCCCCTGAAGTCTGCCAGCGAACTTCTGACACCTTCAATTCAGGATAGAGCAGAATTAATTGATATATTTGCTGCCAAGTTTGCTGAAACTGGCCTTGATAGTCCATTACCTTGAGTTTCAGTTGAGGGAAATTGGCTGCCGTACTACTATAAAACTTCTGAGAAATCCATTCTCCTTGAGGGGTTAAAAATCCCACTTCTCTTTGAGATGTAGCCAGAGCTACGGGAGTCTTTTCCTGAAGAGAAATTGTAATTAGCGGAGGGATAATTTGTTTGTTAACTTTTACAGCTTCAACTGAAGGAATAGCCTCGATTTTTCGCGTAATTTCGATGCCATTAATTGACCAAATAAACTGGGGATAGTTTAATTTTAGGGCTTGATAAATTGTCTCTTCACTGACTAAGGTGTCACCATTTATTTTGACTTGAGTTGGTGTTTTAATTTGTGAATTTGGTAAGGTTGTTACCAAACCAAGTCCCATAGCACAGGAAATTATGCAGCAAGCACGCCATAGATCCAGACGAATCAAACGATGTTGCTGAAGTTTTACCAAAGCCAGCTTGTATTGTAGCTGTGGTGGAGGAAATACACTCATGAAAGAGAACCATAGGTTGGAAACAACAGTTTGAAACAACACTCGGTTGATCTCTGATGCTTGAGTTAAGATATTACTGGTTTAAAGTTAACTTAATTAGCAACTATATTAACTGCTATATATAAAATATGCTAGTAATGTAACTCGACGAATACAGCAGTCGGTTAAGATTGACACCAGCTAAAATCTATTAAAAATGTATTAAGGGTAGGTGAAAAAAGCGATCGCCCAGATATATCTAAAAATATCCCTAAATATAGCCAAAGTATATTTTGAAGATGATTACTGGTATATTCTCAACTCACTCAGCTTTTTCAAACTTTTCCAGGCTTTAAACTTGTCTGTGGTAGATTAGACTTTTCATTAAAATAGAATGCTTTTGTCGTATTTTATGGTTAACGGTTAGATTAAGTTCTATCAACCATCAGCAGAGAAACTCTTGGCTATATTTATTATATTTTTGAGCGTATGGTAATCACAAAAAAAGGACTGGTTTTGGGAACTACTGCATTAGCTCTATCAACGGTAGCAGTTACGGGTGCAGGAATTCATTTATCTCAGAGTCAAGCCTTGATTCAGAGTGGCCCCAAGGAGACAATTGATGAAGTATGGCAAATTATTAATCATCAGTATGTCGATACGACTTTTAACCATACTGATTGGCTGAAAGTTAGACAAGAATATGTGAAAAACGCGACCTATGAAGGCAAGGAAGATTCCTACAAAGCAATTCGTGAAATGTTGGGCAAGCTGGAAGATCCCTACACTCGCTTTATGAATCCCGAAGAATTCAAAAACATGCAAATTGATACTTCTGGAGAACTAACTGGAGTGGGGATTCAAATCTCCGCAGACAAAAAAACCAATCAATTAATTGTAATTTCGCCGATTGAAGACACTCCCGCTGCTGAGGCGGGGATTCTGGCGCAGGATTTAATCACCAAGATTGATGGTAAGGACACTAAGGGAATGGATGTCAATGATGCTGTGGGGTTAATTAGAGGGAAGAGAGGTACTTATGTTACTTTAACAATTGATCGCAATGGTAAGGTGCAGGATTATGACATCATCCGCGAAACCATTGAAATTCATCCCGTTCGAGCCAGTGTGAGGGATACCCAACTAGGAAAAGTCGGCTATATTCGCCTGACTACCTTTAACGAACATGCTGCTAGGGATATGCAGCAAGCGATCTCCGAGCAAGAACAAGCAAATGTAGTGGGTTATGTTTTAGATCTGCGTTCTAATCCTGGAGGTTTACTCTATGCCAGTATCGATATTGCACGGATGTGGATTAATCAAGGGACGATTGTTTCGACTGTAGATCGTCAGGGCATCAGCGATCGCGAATCTGCTAAAAATAAAGCTTTAACTGATAAGCCTTTGGTAGTTTTGGTTGATGGTGGTTCCGCTAGTGCGAGCGAAATTCTCTCTGGTGCGCTCAAGGATAATAAACGAGCAACTTTATTAGGGACGCAAACTTTCGGGAAGGGTTTAGTGCAGTCAGTTCGCCCTTTAGGAGATGGTTCGGGCATGGCAGTCACCATCGCCAAATATCTTACTCCTAACGGCACGGATATCAATAAGGAGGGAATTCCCCCTGATGTGGTGGTTAAATTAGACGAATCCCAGCTACAGGAACTCTATGGAGGCGATCGCTCTAAACTGGGGACTCAAGCAGATCCTCAGTTCTCCAGAGCATTGGATGTTTTAAACGAGGATATCCAAGCTCAAAAATCCGTCGAACCCCAAGCGGTTAAATAGTTAAATCAAAAAGCTAAATAGAAATAAAAAAAGGGAGAATTAAACATCTCCCCTTGATTTTGCTATCTTTACAGCTAACACTTTAATTGGCTATGCTAGGTCTCCCCAGCACCCCTCCCTGTCAGAGTTATTCTGAGTCGCTACCACCAGGATTACGAGAAGGATCGCTGGAGAGGAAGCCAAAGATAAATAAGCCGATAAAGAAAAATACAGTGATATATACCACAATTTTAAGAGTAGCCATGTTAATTTGCTCCTGATAAATCTCAATAGATGGACAAAAATATTAACGAATGCTCCTGTTTCAAAATTTAGCCCAGCAACACAAGACGTTATTGGTCGTAGTCCACGTAACAGCAAAACGTAAACGAACAAAAATTTATTGAAACAAATATTACGTAATTAATAAATCATACTCGATCGTCATGCCTTAATTCGATTTTTATCCTGGAATCGGCTCTAGGCTTTAAGCTATTAAATATCAATTCTTATTTGCGATATTCTGAGTAATCTACATGGCGGATCAATCATCTAAACTACTACGGACTCCTTTATATCAACTGGCTCATGATCAAAAAGCAAGATTTACAGCTTTTTCGGGCTGGGAAATGCCTGTACAGTTCTCAGGATTGAAGCTAGAACACGAGGCAGTACGCTCTGGGGCAGGGATGTTTGACATTTCTCACATGGGCAAATTTACCTTTGTGGGCGATCGCTTAATTGATACTTGGCAAACTCTAGTCCCTTCTGATTTGAGTCGTCTACAGCCTGGTCAGGCAATGTATTCAGTGCTGTTGAACCCTCAAGGAGGAATTATTGATGACATTATTTTTTACTACCAAGGAACAACAGGTACTCAGCAAAAAGCAGTAGTGATTGTCAATGCGGGGACGGCAGACAAGGATAAAACTTGGATTTTAAGCCAGCTAAAAGATAGTTCTGTAGAAATGTCGGATCTTTCTCAGTCCCAGGCTCTAATCGCCCTCCAGGGGCCGCAAGCATTCCAGATTTTTCAGGCAATGACCACTGAAGATCTAACTTCCCTAACAGCATTTGACCATCGTACTGTAACCATTAAGGGCTTATCCAATAGCCCGTCAGCTTTTATCGCTCGTACAGGCTATACAGGGGAAGATGGCTTTGAAATTATGCTAGAGCCAGATGCAGCCCAGCAACTATGGATCGCTTTGCAGCAAGTAGGAGTTACTCCCTGTGGATTGGGGGCGAGGGATACTTTACGGCTAGAAGCAGCCATGAGCCTTTATGGCCAGGAAATTGATGATACCACTAGTCCTCTAGAGGCGGGATTAGGTTGGGTGGTACACCTCAAGGACAAGGGTGATTTCATTGGACGCGACCTATTAGAACAGCAAAAAGCCGCAGGAGTTAAACGTCGCTTGGTGGGACTCGAAATGTCGGGTAGATATATTGCTCGTCATGGCTATCCAGTGATTTTCAATGGCGAAGTCGTCGGCGAAGTTACCAGTGGGACTCTAGCGCCGACAGTAGGAAAAGCGATCGCCCTAGCTTATGTCACTACCCCTCTGAGTAAACCAGGTCAGGCTTTAGAGGTGGAAATTCGAGGTAAAACCCATCCTGCCACGGTGGTTAAGAAACCCTTTTATCGTTCTTCTCATCGTTAGTAGGGAAATAGGGAACTCCGAATTCGACGCGACGTAGGAGCTAATCCTTTAGGGCGAACTCATCCAACCCAATCCTTTGCCCTGGCAACGGCTTTTGTCCACATCGCAAAATTTTCCTGAGCCTGGGCTTGTCCGATTCCTGGCTCAATGGTTTCTACAGGGCGATCGCTCACTAACTGCTGATAATCTGTCCAAAAGCCAATGGTTAATCCTGCACCAAAGGCTGCGCCCTGGGCGGTAGCATCAAGCATCAGAGGACGTTCTAGGGGGATTCCCAGCACATCTGCTTGAAACTGAGTCAAAAAGTTGTTTTGGGCTACTCCTCCGTCAATTTTGAGCAGGGTCACAGGATGCTCACTGTCTTGGTTAATGGCATCCACAACTTCCTTGACTTGATAGGCGATCGCTTCTAGAACTGCCCGCACCATATGCTCTCGTTTTACACCTCCAGTAATGCCCATAAAAGCTCCTCGCGCCTTCATATCCCAGTGAGGCGCACCCAAGCCACTCAGGGCAGGGACAAAGTAGACTCCGTGGGTATCTTCTACTTGATGACATAAAGCCTCGGTTTCCGCTGCATTGCTAATTAACTGCAAGCCGTCTCGTAGCCACTGAATCGCTGCGCCTGTGGTAAAGATTGCTCCTTCTAGGGCATAGTGAGTTTGCTCTGGAGTACTCCAAGCTACCGTAGAAAGAAGCCGATGGTGGGAGCGGGTGATGCTTGTACCAGTTTGTGCCACCAAGAAGCATCCTGTGCCATAAGTACATTTAACTAGTCCAGGGCGAGCGCAACCGTGGGCAAATAAAGCAGCTTGTTGATCGCCAAAGATTGCTGTAATCGGAATTTCAGCATTTAAGATCGAGCGATCGCTCTCCCCAAATAGACCCATACTAGGTTTGATTTCAGGCAAAATCTGACGGGGGATGGCAAACAATTCTAATAGAGCCTCGTCCCAGTCTCCCCTATCAAGATTCATTAACATAGTACGGCTGGCATTACTAGCGTCGGTAGCGTGAACCTTGCCCCCTGTTAAATTCCATAATGCCCAAGTATCAATTGTCCCTGCCAGCACGTTATCCCAATTGGTATCGGGTTGATGCTCCTTGACCCAATCTATTAGCCAGCCGAGTTTGGTTGCGGAAAAATAAGCATCTACCACTAAGCCTGTAGTTTGCTCGATCATTGCTGCTTGTCCTTCAGCTTTCAGGCGATCGCAGCGATCGGCAGTACGGCGATCTTGCCAAACAATTGCCTTATATAAAGGCTTCCCTGTGGTTTTATCCCAGAGTAAGCAGGTTTCCCTTTGTACCGTCAAACCAATTGCCTCAATCTCTTGAGGAGCAATTTTTTGCTCTGCAATTACCTGCTGGATACAGTGCCTAACATCTTGCCAAATTTCCGTGGCATCATGTTCCAACCAGCCTGGCTGAGGATAATATTGGGTTAGTTCCTGATATGCCTGACCGACAACCTCCCCA
>JBEANW010000521.1:0-12821 GCA_041165225.1 Cyanobacteriota bacterium
GTGTCCTTGACGGCAATTTCTACTGTTTGGGCTGTTAGCTCACTGATTTCTACTTTAACTTCCCCAGTCTCGGTAAACTTAATTGCGTTGGAAACAAGATTAATTAGGATTCGTTTGACGCAGTTTTGATCGTTAACAATATAGGGGTTTTCTAAATTCGTTTCTACTCTTAACTGAAGAATTTTATTAATCGCCAGCGATCGCATTTCTTCAACAGTAAGAGTGACTAATCTGGACAAGTCAAATTCTGACAAATTTAGTTCTAAATATCCTGCTTCAATTTTGGAAAAATCAAGCACTTCATTCAACATTATTAGTAGATTTTGACTGTTATTAAAAATGCGCTCAACTATATCCAATTGTTGTTCAGTCAAAGGATCTGGATACTGACGCAACAATAGCTGAGAAAATCCCATAATGGCATTCATCGGGGTTCTCAGTTCGTGGGACATGCTGGCTAGAAACTGCGATTTAAGTTGGGACAGTTCTTGCAATTTAAGATTCTGCAACTCAATTTGTTGCCTCTGCCTAGCCAATTCTTGATTTTGGCGTTTAAGGACTTTGTTATTAACCCGTAAACGCTGCTGAGTTAGCTCTACTATTTTTTCCGCCTCATAAAGACGAATGGCATTACGAAGAGTTCTTTCCAGAATCTCTGGCGATATTTTCGATTTTGGTAAATAATCTGAAGCACCTGCTTTCATAAGTTCTACCGCAATTTGTTCATCTCCTTGCCCTGTCATCACAATCAAAGGAACTTTAATCCCTCTATTTTGTAATTCTTGAATCAAAGCTAGTCCATCGCGATCAGGTAGGCGATAATCGAGAAAAACACAATCAAAAGAATTTCTTTTCAAACTAATAACTCCATCAGTCAGCATTACTAATGCTTCTCCATAGCTACTAGCTTCTGAAAATTCTATTTCTAAACCTGCTTTTCTTAATCCTCGATGTACGGCGATGCGATCTATTTCATCATCATCAACAACTAAGATTTTCAGAAGTTTCTGCATAAAAAACTATTTTCAAGATGGCATTTCACTCAACGCCCAATAATTGTTTAAAGCAATCATTATTTGGTCAAAATTGGCAAAAGATACTGGTTTAAGCAGATATCCTGCTACATTCAGGTTATATGCTTCCAATCTATCTCTGTCTTCGTCAGAAGTAGTTAGTACGACTACTGGTGTCGATTTTAATTCTGAATCTGCCCTTAATTGATGGAGAAATTCTAATCCATTCATCTTGGGCATATTGAGGTCGAGCAAAATTAAGCGTCGCAAAGGCGGCACTACTGGATTTTTACCATCCTGTGAGCGTAACATTGCCAATGCCTCTAATCCGTTTTCCGCTATGTAGAGAGGATTGCTAATCTTGTTTTTCCTAAATGCTCGTTGGACGTTCATGACATCCACTTCATCATCTTCCACCAGTAAAATATTAATAATTTTCTCCTCCATTAGCAATCTTCCTTTTCATATTTTCCTCAAGCAAAGTAATATTTTATTATCTTATTAAACAATTGTAAAAGAATAAATAGACTAATGTTTCTACTTTTAGATAGAAAGATATAATTATTTCTGCATATGCCCAGAATTGCAACTCAAGTCAGAGCAAGCAAGCTCATCTGAGTACTAATTGTCACAGTTTATGATCATGAAAATAATTAAAGGGTTGAGTTTTGATAACGTGATCAACCCTCAACCCTCAATTGTTACTTTTTTGTTTAATTAATATTTCAAAAAGTATTAAGCATCTAAAAAATTTGCTCCTAAAAGTTAACTTTAATGGTTAATAAGCGTCAGTATTTACAATTTAAATTTACAATTTATTGGTGAGTTGTGTTTGAAGCAGTAAGGGTGGTTTTACAGAGCGGATGTTTTGTTCAACCGACTAATCCCGCGCGCAAAGCACGAACCGCAGCCTGAGTGCGATCGTCGGCACAAAGCTTACCTAGAATATTTCGTACGTGAGTTTTAACAGTACCAACAGTAATATAAAGCTTGTCTGCTATTTGAGCATTGCTACAACCAGCGACAATCAACTCAAGAACTTCTAACTCTCTAGCAGTTAAAGGATAAGTATCTAACACCTGTTGGAAACCTTCTTCCAATGGGTTAATACTTTGTTGACCATTTTGGGCTTCAGCACTAACGGGTTGAGATAACTTAGTCGAACGAGATTTCTTCAATACTATGCGAGCGATGGTTGGATCGATCCAAGAATTCCCCTCACTAGTTAGTTGGATTGCTTGCACTAAGTTATCCATATTCACATCCTTAATACTGTAGGAGTCGGCACCAGCAGCAAAAGCGGCTAAAACAGCATCTTCATCCTTGTGCATCGTCAAAATCAAAACTTTTGTCTGAACTTCTGCTGATGCTTCCTGAGATTGTTTAAGCTCTTGTGTTAATTCAATTCCGTCTTTATCTGGTAGCCCAATATCAACCAGCGCGACATCAGGTTTAAATGTCGCGATCGCTTGTAAACCTAGTTTGGCATTAGCTGCCTCACCAACCACATCAATATTCTCATGTTGTCTTAAAGCAGCGCATAGACCAACTCTAGTCAAATGATGATCTTCGATCACAACGACACGAATTTTATTCATAATCGAAACCAATAAATTTTGAAGTTACTGTTTTAAACACCACCCCGATTATCGAAGATGACGTTGTTAAGTTCAATCTACCAAAAGGAATAGGAAATAACTATCGAAAGATACATTTATTGCGAAGAGTCGCGGTAATTAGAGATTTTTTGCCTTATAGGTGTTTGGGCTATGAAGGATTAAGATCAATTTAGACCTAAATGCTGTCTTATTCATTTTAAAATTAGCCTCCCAATTGAAATAAAAAAAGAAGATTTTTAAATCATCATCTTAAAGTATTTGAACTGAGTTTAACTATTTTACAAGTCCCTGTTTTTTTAGTAAAAATACTACTTAGCAAAAAACCCCTCTAAAGATAGGTGTATTAAGTTAGATATTCTACGTAGACTCTGATGATAGTAATTCAATTGCTTATCTACTTAGATTTACATAGGAGAAAATAGTTATGGCGTACAGTAATGATTATCCCAATGAATTGCCCGAGAGAGTTGTCCAAGAAAGAACCGCTCCACCTCCGATAGCGGAATACCGCGATCGCGTTCGCTGGGGACCAATTTTTGCAGGACTAGTTATTGCCTTATGTTTGCAACTTGTCTTGAGTGCTTTAGGCACAGCTATTGGTGCAACTGGAATTGCTAATTCTGATGCGCCTCGAACTAACGCTGATAATGTAGGAGCGGCTGTCGGAATTTGGTCGATTGTTAGTCTCTTGATCTCTCTATTCCTGGGGGGGTTGGTAACTAGCCGCGCTAGCGGTTCTCTGAACAAAAATACGGCACTTTTAAACGGGGCTGTCCTTTGGGCAGCAACTTTGACAATTGGTGCTTTTTTAGTGACGAGTGGAGTGTCAGGAACATTTGGAGCAGTTGCTTCCAATGCTGGAGAAATTATTAATCAGGCTCAACAAAGTGGCACTAATCTTCCAGCTAATGCTCCCAATGTCTCGGCTCAACAAGCGAAAGAAATTGCTAGTAATATCTCAAAGGTAAGCGGTTCGTTTGCCCTCGGTTCGCTTTTTGGTTTAATTGCCTCGATGATTGGCTCTTCTGTGGGCAATAGTCGTCATAAAACAATGAGTACAAATGCAGTAGCTGAACGTAGAGTCTAATTATTATTTTATCTTGAGTAATTTTAAATTAACTCTCAACGATCATCTACTTCGTAAGAAAATTCTCAAAAAAACTCAATACTAGATCATTCTGTCCCTTGAGGTTCCAAAAGCTTGGCAACTAATCAATAACTAAGACTTCAGGGATGGAATCTAATTCCGACTCATTCAGCATCTAAATTGTCTTGTTTATGCCTAAACCATTAGGTGCTAATGAATTGATATTTTTCTTTTAAAAAGGTCATCATTACTATGATTAGACAAGCATGTCTTATTTTTAACCCTGTTGCAGGTCAAGGCGACCCTAATCGGGAGTTGGAGATTATCAAAAATATTTTATCGCCTCAATTTGATTTAGATATTCAGTTTACATCTAAAGAAATTGATGCAGGAGAACTAGCTCAAGAGGCAGTAAAAAACGGTGTGGAGATACTTTTGGCTGCTGGAGGTGATGGCACACTTTCTGCCGTTGCCGAAGCCACAGTCGGCACTAATATTCCCGTAGGTGCGATTCCCAGAGGGACTGCAAATGCTTTTGCTGCGGCTTTAGGTCTTCCCAGCGCCATCGAAGAAGCCTGTCAGATGATTAAAAATGGTCGAACGCAAAAAGTTGATGCGGGTATGTGTAATGGAAAATCGATGGTATTACTATCGGAAATAGGTTTTGGAGCGGAAGCGATCGATAATGCTTCTCGCGAGTCGAAGAATCGCTGGGGAATGTTAGCTTATGTTTTATCAGGGATTCAGCAACTAAAAGATCTTAAACCCTTTGCGGTGGAGATTGAAATCGAAGATAAAATAGTTCATCTCCCTGAAGTTAATTCTGTGACTGTAGCTAATGTCGCACCGCCAACTTCGATTTTAGCCCAAGGACCAGCAGGTATTATTGGAGATGATGGGCTGTTGGATGTGACGATTATCGCCGTAGAAAAATGGACTGAAGCGATCGCTGCTTCTTATCATCTCCTGCAATCAGGACTCAGTGGTAATGCTGCTGAACGGGAAGGAATTGGCTATGTTAGAACTAAACGAGTAAAAATAACTGCCGAACCACCACAAAAAGTCGTCTTGGATGGGGAAATTATCGGTACAACACCAATCGAAGTCGAATGTATTCCTAATGGCTTAACAATTTTTGTTCCAGGTAAAGAAACTGAAGAACCCCTTGAAAAACTGGAAGGATTGCCTGGAGTAGAAATAGAGTCCAAGCCGAATGCGTAGCAGCTTTAATACGAGTTGTTGAAGCATCGTCCCGTCATACGCCTGATGATTTGTTTAAAATCCACTCTTTATATTGACGGGGTGCATTTTTCAAGGCTTTGGTTAATTCTTGATTATCTTGATAGGATATTTGGGATAAGTGGGATGTTTCTACATAGACTTTGATTTTATTTTCTTTAAAACACCAGGGAAAAACTGAGACAGAGCCAGATTCAGATTTGGCAAAGTAAATGTAGTATTTACGACCATCAGGACCATCATTAATTTCTAACTTACGATTGTTATCGGGTATTTGTTGTTGGCACAAAATTAACGACAAGCGATCGCACCATTTCATAAACTGATAAGCAGAATCGGCTTCTGCTTGGGCGATCCCTAATTCTTTGAGCCAAACTTGTTGTAATCGTTTCTGTTCCTTCACAAAGTCAGCAATGTCTTTTGGTTCACTGCCTTGATGTAGAAAACAAGTATGCATTGAAGTTAATAACGCTACCCATCGTCCTCGATATAAGGCTCCTTCGATGTGCTTGTTTAACTTTTCTACCGATGATTTCTGTTTTTCTAAGGTAAAATCTTTGGGCGCACCTGCTTCGGTTAGCTGGTCTTTTTCCCATTCTTTTTCCAAATCATCATGATGGGAAATCGCCGCGATGGTATCAGTAATCCGTAGCGGAGATTTACTAGGTTGCCAATGGGCAGCAATTTGGGCTGCGAGTAAGGCATGAGCGCGATGATAAATAATTTCCCAGCCGTCTGCTTGCAGATTAACAATCATACTTTTTCTGCTACGGTGCTAAGGTTTTTTTGTACGTACTGTTGAACTAGGGGAATCAATCGAGTTATCATCCTGTTGATAAATTCTTGATCTGCTGTTGTCCACTGTCGAGGATGTTCAAATACACAGGGTTGCAAAATCCCCCAAAGCTCTCCTTCTATACAAAGATGAGCATGAATTAAAGCCCGATGTCCAAATTCACGGGCTTCAAACTCACGGTTCACTATTTTAGGAGAAGCAGTTTCTACATCTTCTACGTACACTGTCTCTTGACAATTCAAAGCTGCTGCAAACATCGGATCTTGAGTTTCTAGTCCTGTTTCCTCTTGCCATTGATTACTGCTCACGTCAGGAACGCGAGGATTACGACAAAAGCAACAAGCTACCTGAGCTAGACGGGTTTGAGGATCACGAACATAGAGAAAACAGCGATCAACTTTTAAAGTATTGGCGATCGCTGTAACTAACTCGACTAAAATAATCTTGGGATCTGCTGGAGTAGACAATTTTCCCCTTTTTTTCCTTGATAATTGAGAGCAAAAACAAAAGCATCACTGATTTAATAGCTAACCGCCACATAACCAGCGATCGCACTGGCTACTAAAGAAGTGAAAGAAGCACCAAATAACCACCAGGCGGCATCGGTAACTGCTTTTCTGGTATCTTTAGCTTGTTTTTTGGCTTCTGCTTTGATAGCGTCCAAACGTTTTTGTGTTTCTTGCTGGATACCTTCAGCTTGGCGGAGTACGCTATGTCGTGCTTCTTCGATGCGATCAATGATCTGATTGGCTTGTGCTTCAGAAATATCTTCGCGGGAACTTAAGACAGCAACGAGAGTATCGCGATCAAATTGAGATAAGCGATCGCGCAAAGCCTCAAATCCTGCCTGGGGATCGTCAAATACTTGGGTAAAGTCTTGTTTAATCGCTTCGTAGTTAAGTTCGGGGCGTTCGAGAGAATTGAGATAGTCGCGAACCTTACCGAAAATACTGTCAAGTACAGACCGCATTTTCTGTTGAATCTGCTGAAATTGCTCTTGGATTGAGTCCCGCACCGAGACAATACGGTCAACGATTTGATTAGCTTCTGCTTCGGAGATATCTTCTCGTTGAGAGAGTAGAGCAACCAAAGTTTCGCGATCAAATTGAGCAGCTCGTTCTAGCAGAGTCCCCATTCCTGTACGGGGATCTTGTAGTAATAGTTGCAGATCACGCTTGATGCCTTCAGGATTAAGTTCTTCTTTGTCGGTATTCCGCAAATAGTTTTCGAGGTTAGCTTCAAAATCTAACACTTGTTTAGTGGCTCGTTTTACCAGGCGTTGTGGCGCACGAACAATATTTTGAATTGCCTTTTCTACTTCGTCGATAGTTTGATTAACTTGTTCTTCGCTCAAGTCTTCCCGTTGGGACAATAGTTTCACTAAAGTTTCCCGATCAACTTGAGACAGGCGATCGCGCAAAGCTACCGCTCCTTCCCGTGGGTTATCGAGTAATTTAGTCAAATCTTGCTGAATTCCTTCAGGATTAAGTTCTTCTAGGTTAGTGTCTCGCAAATATTCGCTAATTGAGTCGATTGTTGCTTGATAGCTTTCTTTAGCTTGGTCAGCTACTTGCTGCGGTGCTTGTAAAACACTATCTCGGACAGATTCAGCGCGATCGATAATTTGATTGATTTGCTCTTCGCTCAAGTCTTCTCGCTGGGATAGTAGCTGGACTAAAGTATCGCGATCAAACTGTGATCCTCGCATCCGTAAAGCCTGAAATCCTGCTTGGGGATCTTCAAGTAACGTCCGTAATTCTCGTTCAATCGCATCGGGATTGAGTTCTTCTTTTTGGGTATTGCGTAGATAGTCTTCTACTCTTTGTCTTACTTCTTGCGCCTTGGCTTGAGCTTGTTCTTGCAGTTCTCTAGCTCGATTTAAAACACGATCGCGGGTATTCTCAAACTGACCGACAATATTGTTAGCCTCTTCTTCACTGATGTCGTCTCTTTGGTTGAGTAATTGCACTAGAGTATCGCGATCAAATTGAGAGAAACGATTTTGTAATTCTTCTAGTCCTGCTTTGGGATCTTCGAGTAAAGCGGAAAATTCTTGCTCAATCGCATCGGGATTAAGTTCTTCTTTACCAGTAGAACGCAAATAATTGGCAATTCTGCTCCGCAGATCTTGAGATGATTCTTCGCTGTCGGCATTTTGCACAGTTTCTAGAACTTCTGTGCGTATTTGCTCCATGTCTTTAGCAATGTTGCCGATTCTGGATGGACTGAGATCGCCCCGTCGTTTGAGTAAATAAACAAAATAATCTTTATTGAGTTGTGACAATTGCTTACTTACACCGCCAGGATTAGCATCTGCATCGTAAATAACTTCTTTGAATTCATCGACGAGATTGCGATGGTTAAATTGCCAAGGTAGGGAATTAAGAATGTAATCGTCTATGTCAGCTTGAATCGTATTAGAAGCTAATCCAGGTAATTTTTCGGTTACTTGTTCAGTTGCTTTATCCTTTAACTGTTGCAACTGCTGAGTAATCTTCTCGACATCTACTTGTTGAGCTTTGCCTGTGATCTCTTGCAGTTGACGAGTAATTTTGTCTATATCCGCATCAGAAAGGTTAACTCTCTCCATTACGGCTGGTATCGCTACACCGACACCTGCTTGAATAGCTTGTCTAACTATGCCGTTACTTTGTTGGCTATTCCCCGAAGTTCCTGCTGCGACTAATTCTTGAATTCGCTCGTTTAGTTTTTCTGTATTCAGCTCTTCAGGGTTGGTTTCTTTGATTAAACTGATAATTTTTTCGGTGGGATTTTGGCGACTTAAGACTTGTTGCCAAACGTCTTCTAATTGATCCCCAACGCGGTCAAGATCTTTTTTAGCTAAATTAGTGCGATCGCCAATAAAATCCACCAAAGTCTCACGGTTGATACTTTTCAAAAGATTAGGATCGGCGATCGCTTCTAAATCGACATCATTGAGTAACTTTTCCAATTGACCACGAATTTCTGGGATATTTAATGAAGGTAATTGTAGAGAACTCAAAGAACCTGCTAAAGTTTTTTTGAGCTTATCAGGAGTAAAACCAGAAGTTAATTCTTGACGTACTGTGGCGGTAATCTCTTCCGCAGTTGCGATCGCCTGATTTTTGGCGACATTAGCACCAATGGCAGCAGTTGCTGTCCCCATTAGTCCTTGTAAGCCCGAAGTGGCAGTACTTACTAAAGAACCAATTAAAGAACCTACCGCTGATGAACCTAGCCACATGATCAGTGAAAAATAACCAGCCCAAATGACTACGCCGATAATTATGCCTAGTGAAGCACTCTCGATTAAACTCAGTTTGACAGCTAAATAACAAGCACCGAATAAAGCAATACTGCCTGTAATTAAGGCCCAAAGACCGATCTTTGCTTCAATTTTACGAACTTTTCCACCCAAAGTATCTGGCTCGTCATCATCATCCCCACTGATTAAAATAGGAACTCCCACCGCAACTGTGAAATTGGTTAACAATAATTGAAAAGCAAATGCCATCAATACACCAGCTAGTAGTGCTACTAAAAATTTTGGACCAGAAAATAAGATAGAAGATGCTTCTGGTGTTAAATCTCGTTCGACTATCAAATACTGTGCCAGCCCTAATGGCGATTGCCATAACTTAAAAGCGAGTTCATTCATGTCTTTTCCTCATTTGATTTAAATTAATTCGTATCGTTTTACTGATAAATGGTGTCCAAATCAAAAAACTGAAAGTTTATTCTTGGCAAATTGTTAGTATGTTTGGTTGAGAGCGTTCGATGATCACTACGATTCCTCTTGCACCTTCAAGATCGAGATCTTCCACATAGCCGTGATAGGCATTTTTCACTTCTTCACTAGTTTGAAAGGGTCCAAAATAGTACGTACAGTGTGGGTCACTGGTAATAATTCTTGCCCACCAATCTGCACTAATTTTTTGCATACAAAACCAACAAAATTGCTCGGGTACTAACTAGAATGCTAGTCAATCGCAGCAGTTTATTGATCAATCTAAGGGTAGAATAAACGCCAAGCAATTTAACTTTCTTTATTTCTTTTGGACAAGAAGTTCCCAGAGAAGAAATTGTCGGTCAACTCAAAGAAATTTTGGGTATCCAGTCAGCAGAGACAATTCAGACAGAGATCATGAATGTTAATCAATCGCGATTCGGTAGTTGATAAAAGACTAATTCTACGCGGTTTCCTTGAGCCAGGTGAAGCGAAAAGTGGCACCTTCACCAAGCTGAGACTCTAAGCTGATTTCGCCGCCTTCGGTTTCGATAATTTTTTTGACGATCGCCAAGCCAATTCCCGTACTTTCTTTTTGATCGCGGGATTGTAGGGTTTGAAAAATAGTAAAAACTTTGTCCTGGTGTTCGGGGGCAATACCTAAGCCATCATCCGCTACAGCGAACTCATAGAATTTTCCTCGATCTTGAGCGGAAATCCTAATATATCCATCACTGCGGTGATGATATTTGATGGCGTTACTAATTAAATTGGAAAATACTTGAGATAAAGGTAATTTCTTGGTCTGTAGCGTCGGCATGTCTGGTTCAATCTCAATCTTCAATGTGGCAGGAGGATCGAGAGAATCAATGATTTCTGCGAGTAATAAATTAAGATCTACGGTTTCTGTAGTAACTTTAGTTCGACCAGCACGATAGTATTCCAGTAGTCCGTTAATTAAAGCTTCCAGACGATATACTCGTTTTCTTAAAAGCGTCATTTGGCGTTGGTTTTCCGCTGGCAATTGACCTGCGAGATCTTCTTCAATCCATTGCGAAAGATTAGCGATCGCCCGTAGCGGAGCTTTAAGATCGTGAGATGTCACATAGGCAAACTGTTCTAATTCTTGGTTTTTTTCGGCGAGTTCCTCGTTAGTTCGGGCTAAAATCTTGCTTAAACGAGTCAATTCACTCGCCCGAACTTGTAAATTTTCTGCTGCTTGTTGGCGTTCGGTAACATCCCGAATGATGGCGATTAAGTGATTATTAAACTGCATCTTGCTGAGGGAAATCTCGATGGGAAAAGGTTGCCCTACCTTGCGATTTCCCTTGGTTTGCCAGGGGCGATCAAGCTCGATGTTACAAGAATTTTGAAAATTAGTTTGAACATTAGATTTTTCCTGATGTTCATTTTGCCAACATTCTGTAAGGACGTGTCCCCCGAATGAATTCGGGGGCTTGTATCGTCCTGTCAGTAGTATGGTCAAATTTTTGCCGATCACTTCATCAGGTTTATAACCAAACATTTTGGCTGCCGCCTGGTTAAAAGTTTCAATTTTGCCTTGCTGGGTAAGGGTAATAATCCCATCGACGACATTAGAGCCGATCGCTTGAATTAATGTTTCGCTTGCTGATAAGTTTTGCTCCAGGTTTTTAAACAGGCACATCGCTTTTGCATAGGCGATCGCGCTCACCAACGCTGCTAACCATTGAACTGTGGAGGTAATTCTCTTGGCTCGCTTAAGACTTTGCTGTTGCAGATCGAGTAAGTTATGTTGGTCTGTTTGCAACTGTGCAATGATCATTCGGGTTCGATCCATCAATTTTTTGCTTTGATCGAGGGAATTATTCAACTGAAAAGATTGAAGTTGTTCTGTCGTCAGGGTTTTCCTGCTCTCCAAAAGCTGCATTACCTGCCAACTTAGTCGTTTGATTTCTGCTAATTCTTGCTGCTGTTGTAAGGACGTGTCCCCGAATGAATTCGGGGGCTTGTATCGTCGTGTATCGTCCTGTGATTTGGTAGCTAATTGCTCAAGATTGCTTAATACAGTCGGTAGGGTGTTTCGGGCTGCTTGATAAGGTTCAAGAAAACGCTGATTATCATCTCGAACACCTTTTTGATTGGTATTGAGGGATGCTATACGGCTGATGTTATAACCCCTGACCCCTGTTTCGGCGTTGAGCAAGGCGATCAACAACTCATTGCTCTGGGCGATCGCTTTTTCGGTGTGATCAATTTGTTGATTTAAATCTGTTTCTCGTTCCCAAGACCAAACCCAAGCACCCAGGGTAGCAATCAGACATAAAGCGGGAATCGAAAGAACGATGGCACCTCGGTAAGTTGTGGGCAATCTAGACCAATAATTTCTCATTAAATTTTCTTAACTGCTTCCTTGAGCCAGGTAAAGCGGAATTTGGCACCCTCTCCGAGCTTGGACTCCAAGGAAATTTCACCGCCTTCGGTTTCAACAATTTTCTTGACGATCGCCAAGCCAATTCCCGTACTTTCTATACGATCTCGTGGTTGTAAGGTTTGAAAGATAGTGAAAACTTTAGCGTAGTGTTCAGGAGCAATGCCTAAACCATCATCGGCGACAGTAAACTCGTAAAAGTCCCCCCGATCTTGATAGGATATCCCAATCTGACCATCACTACGATGATGGTATTTAATCGCGTTACTGATTAGATTGGAAAATACTTGAAACAAAAGAACTCGCTTGGTTTTTAGAGTGGGCATTTGCCCTTGTACTTCAATGGTAAATGTTGATGGTGGATCGAGAGAATCAAGAACTTCCTCTAGTAGTGTGCTAACATGCACCGTCTCGATGGCTTGGGAAATTTGACCGACACGGGAATATTCTAGGAGTCCGTTAATTAGAGCTTCCAGACGATAAACTCTTCCTCTTAACAGCTCCATCTGACGTTGGTTTTCGGAGGGCAGTTGACCTTCGAGATCTTCTTCAATCCATTCAGAAAGATTGGCGATCGCCCGTAAAGGAGCCTTGAGATCGTGGGATGCTACATAGACAAATCGATCAAGTTCTTCATTCCGTTTTTTCAAAAGTGTAGTAGTTTGGGTTAAAAGTTTGTTTAACCATTCCAGTTCTTCTGCTCTTTGCTGAAGCTCAATTTCTGCTTGCTTGCGATCGCCAATTTCTTCAATTACAGAAATAAAATATTTAGGAATAATAGACTGGGGCAAAAATCCTGCGGTTACAGGACGATACAAGCCTCGGTCAGCTTTTCCTAAAGGATACCGCTGCGCATAT
Organism: Cyanobacteriota bacterium; assembly: GCA_041165225.1. Classification (GTDB taxonomy): domain Bacteria; phylum Cyanobacteriota; class Cyanobacteriia; order Cyanobacteriales; family Xenococcaceae; genus Waterburya. The sequence goes on from JBEANW010000521.1 coordinate 12,732, forward strand.
GGGTGGGAATCTTCCCACCCAAAACGTGACCGCCCGAATTCATTCGGGGGACACGTCCTTACTAATGAGACTGTTAATTCAATCCAAACT
>JBEANW010000522.1:0-3530 GCA_041165225.1 Cyanobacteriota bacterium
AATGGTTTGAGCAAAATAGATATGGTTGGGGCGGAGTTTTTCTCGATCTAAATCTGGCAAGAGAGTTTGCTACTGATTATTTAAGCAACATCCCAAATATTAAGCTACTGGCGATCGCCACAACTGCTAAATATCGCGATCTTTATTTGGATGAGGAATTATCCTCTAATAACTTTCAGGAAGGAGTTGGAGTTTATCAAGCCCTTCAGTTAAATCAAACTATCAACATCAATCGTGACTTTCTTGGTTATGAAGTTCTTGGAAACGATGGTGGCGGATTTCATTCATTTGTTTGTAATGGGTTAGAAACTAATTTTGCACATGAGCTAAATATCAAGTTCAATCAACATGGATTAATTGAACAATACGACCAAGCAATTCAAGGGAGTGATCATGCTAATCGACCAGATTCAGGTACAGAGCCAGTTTTATGGATACCTTGGGCGATTATAGAATTGACGATCTCAAAACAGAGTTAAAATTTTGCTGCTTCAAATATGAAATTTTCGTAGTTTATCGCATATGTGACATATTGCACGATAGCCTAGTAAATTATGAGATTTTAGTTCTATATAGTTAATTTTTTACTTATGCATTTAAGCCAAATACCCAAATTAAAGCAGATCTTAGCGGGGGTGATGGTATTTATCTTAGTCGCTTTTACCTCCTCCCCCAGTCTCAGCCAAGGGAACGCCAATTATGGCGAGGCACTACAAAAATCAATTTTATTTTATGAAGCACAACAGACGGGGAAACTACCAGAGTGGAATCGTTTTCCCTGGCGGGGAGATTCTACCCCCAAAGATGGCGCAGATGTCGGGTTAGACCTCACTGGCGGTTGGGTAGATGCAGGGGATAACGTCAAATTTAATTTTCCCCTGGCGTTTTCCGTAGTTAATTTAGCCTGGGGTGGCATTGAATATTACGATGCTTATCAAGCATCAGGTCAGTTAGAGCATTTATCTCAGAATATTAAATGGGCTACGGATTATCTCCTCAAATCCTTTGCGAACGATCAACCTGGGTCTTATGTTCTCTATGGACAGGTAGGGAATGGCGATTTAGACCATAAGTGGTGGGGGCCATTAGAAGTAGTCCATTACACAATGGAGCGCCCCGCTTACAAAATTGACACTACCTGTCCTGGGACAGATTTGGCAGCGGAAACTTCTGCTGCTTTGGCTTCTAGCTCAATTCTGTTTCGTAACAAGGGTGATCTGGAATATGCCAATCTACTAGTCCAAAAAGCTGAGGCACTATTTGATTTTGCTGACACCTATCGAGGTAAATATTCTGACTGTCTGCAAGAGGCTAACCCTTTTTACACTTCCAATAACGGCTATCAAGATGAGTTGGTTTGGGGCGCGATTTGGTTACATAAGGCGAAACAAGCCCAAGGAAGCTACTCAGGAGAGTATTTAGCTAAAGCGGAAGCTGAGTATGCCCCGATGAGCAAGCCCTATAACTATACTTATCAGTTCGACGACAAATCCTATGGTACTTATGTTCTGCTTGCTCAGGCAACAGGGAAGGAAGAGTATCAGCAGCGGGCGGAAGCTTGGTTGGATTTTTGGACTGTCGGCTATCAGGGAGAAAAAATCACCTACACTCCAGGGGGGTTAGCTTACTTAGTTGAATGGGCTTCTGCTGTTTTAAGTGCCAATACTAGTTTTGTCGGCTTTATTTATAGCGATTGGCTAAAATCTCAAGGCGAAGTCGATAAAGCCCAGCGTTATTTTGATTTTGGGGTGAGTCAAATTAACTACATCCTGGGAAAAAATCCTGCCCAACGCAGTTATCAAGTTGGCTATGGTGCAAATTCTCCCCACAACCCCCACCATCGCACTGCTCATGGAAGCTGGCTAAATAATATGTCTGACCCAGTCGAAACTCGGAATGTGTTGATGGGTGCATTAGTAGGGGGGCCAGATCAGCAGGATAATTGGACGGACGATCGCACTGATTATGTTAAGAATGAAGTAGGAGTGGGATACAACGCTGCCTTTACAGGAGCTTTAGCGAAGCTGTACGGAGAGTTTGGGGGGAAGCCCCTGGCAGAAATAATTTTTCCTGGGGTAAATCAACCACAGATTTATGTTGAATCTCAAGCTCAGAAGACTAATCAAGGCACTAAGTTAACCCTCTCGATTATTAATCAGTCTCATGCTCCTGCTAGGGGGATCGAAAATCCTGTCTTCAGGATATTTTACCAAGGAGAGTCCCAAGAGCCAGGAGATATCTCGGTGTCTGCTGTGTCTCAAGACTGTCCTGTCAATTCCGTGACTGAACCAGTGAAGTTAGGCAACGGCAGTTTCGCAACTCAGGTAAGCTGTGAAGGAACAGTTATTTACCCAGGGGGAGAAGAGCATTATAAAAAACAAATCGTCGTTACCCTCGCCAATAAATCTGCTAGTAACGGCGGTTGGTTTGGTAGCTTGAGTAGTATATTTACTAAACCCAGGCAAATTAACAAGATCTGTCTGTTTGATCACGATGAACTACTTTGGGAATCTGAAATTTAGTTAGTTTTTCTTCTTTTAATATTGATACTTGCCGATGAACTTACCTGTTGATTTAATTTTGCTCTCCTCCATTGTGGGGGCGGTAATTCTGACTTATGCACCGTTCCTAGTTGTGGCTTGGGGAAGATTTAAAGCTGGTTACGACCAATCAGCACCCCGCGCGATCTTTGAGCAACTTCCTGATTATGCCCAGCGTGCTACCTGGGCTCATCAAAATAGCTTTGAAGCCTTGACAATTTATGGCTTGGCTGCCCTTATGGCCTATAGTACGGGAGTAGAATCTGACTGGGCAAGAATTGCCGCGATCGCTTTTTTGATGGCTCGTCTACTCTATTCTGTCTTTTATATTCTCAATATTCCTTTAGGGCGATCGCTGATGTTTGCGATCGGTTCCCTGTGTGGATGGACTCTATTCGGTTTAAGTATCCTAAAAGTAATAAGCTGAAAATTCTTGAAGAGGACAAAGATGACAATTTTGGTGGCTGGTGCAACGGGTGGAGTGGGCAAACGAGTCGTACAGCAATTGCTGGCTGGAAATTACCCTGTCCGAGCATTGGTAAGAGATGCAGAAAGAGGTAGGACTATGCTGGGGGAGGGGGTAGAGTTATTTGAGGCGGATCTAACCCTATCAGAAACTCTCAAGCCAGCCATGATGGCTAATATCAGCGCGGTCATTTGCTGTACAGGGACAAAAGTTCAGCCAGTTGAAGGAGATACTCCCAACCGAGAGAAATACTATCAGGGTATTAAATTCTATTTGCCAGAGGTAGTTGATACCCCGGAATTAGTAGAGTATGAAGGCATCAAGAATTTATTGCAGATTATCTCCCCGCATTTTCCCTCTAGAGGAGAAAAGATTCTGTTTGATTTTACGAACCCTGATGCTGATTTAACCGAGACTTGGGGGGCAGTAGATGATGTGGTCATGGGAGGCGTTAGCCAAAGTACAATTCGACTGGCAGATCGCAAGGCAATCTTTAGCGGGATTGTTTCTACGGAGCAAAACGG
>JBEANW010000523.1:0-6791 GCA_041165225.1 Cyanobacteriota bacterium
AAGCACTTTTTGTTCAACTGTTCAATAGCTTTTAATCTGCGATATACCTTAGATTGATGTAAAATGGCATTAGAATACATGAAATCTAAAAAAAGTATTTAAAGTTTAATCATCTGTTCTATAATCTTTTAAGATGCGGATAGAGCAATTTAGTAGTTTATTTTGCTTCTAAAATTCCATCAGTTCGCCAGACAGTATGTTAACTAATCAACTAATTCGTTGCTAATTTTGTGAACAATTCTGCTATCAAGCCTTCCCTCAATAATGTCCTACCCTTGTTGAGCAAGAGTAATGAGTTGTCAACTAGAACAGTAGTGGATGTTGCTCACCAAACATCCACCGAAAGCAAATTACGCCAAGAGTTGCAAGACATTGAAGCAAAATATCTATTGACGACGGAAGTGACCAGTGATGGCATTTGGTCCTGGGATCTCAGCAGCGATCGCCTTGAATATTCTGCTCGTTGGAAGGCGATGGTCGGTTGTGGAGAACAAGAGATTAACCATAGCCCTGTAGAGTGGCTGGTACGAGTTCATCCCACAGATATTGAGAAACTCAAGACTCATTTGGCAGAGTGCTGGCAAGGGAAAATTGAGCGCTTTGAGGTGGAATATTCTTTGCTCCACCGAGATGGACAGTATCGCTTAATGCGGTGTAAATGTATTGCGGTTACGGATGGTGATGGCACAGTTAGTCATCTAATTGGCGCACAGACAGATATTACTCAAAATAGACAAATTCAAGCCCGCTTAAATTATGGAGTCGATCACGACCGATTAACTAAATTACCCAATCGTCAGTTATTTATCGAGAAGCTACAAGAGTTATCCCAACTAGAACAGCATCCAGATTATTCCTTTGGCATTTTGTGTCTGGACTTAGATCGCTTTAAAAATATCAACCACAACTTTGGTGATCTAATTGGCGATCGCTTATTCGTGGAAATTGTCCGCAAGTTAGAATCCTGTCTCAGACCGCAAGATATGCTAGCGCGTTTAGGTGGAGATGAATTTGCGGTCTTACTTACCAGTTTCGTCGGGGAAGAACGCCCTGCTGCGATCGCATCTCAGATTCAGCAACAACTCTCAACCCCGATTAAGATCGCCGAGCATTCTATTTTAGTCAGTATCAGTATTGGTATTGCTACCCCCGATACTAATGATTTATCAGGGAATACTGCCAACGAATTGCTGCAATCTTTGCAGAATGCCGAGATTGCCATGTATCAGGCAAAAGCTAGGGGCAAAGCCTGTAATGAAGTATTTGAGTCGAGACTGCATTTACAAAGTCTGGAAAAAAACAGGTCGGAAGACGATTTACGTAAAGCCCTCGAACAAGAGCAGTTTGTCCTCCACTACCAGCCATTGGTGCAGTTAGCAGATCGGCAGTTAGTGGGATTTGAAGCCTTAATTCGCTGGGAACATCCCTCCTTGGGCATGATTCCGCCTGGTGATTTCATTCCCTTGGCGGAAGCTACAGGATTAATTACCCCCATTGGCTGGTGGGTATTGCGTTCCGCTTGCGAACAAATGGTGCAGTGGCAACAAAATTCCCAGACTAAATCAGCTAAATCAATTTTTATCAGTGTTAACATCACAGGCAAGCAGTTTTCTCAACCCTATGCGGGGGATATTATTGCCCAGATTCTGGCGGAAACAGGTTTGAATCCCCAATGTCTGAAGCTGGAAATTACCGAAAGCGAGATTATCGAAAACATTACCCTGGTACTGCCTACGGTAGAAAGACTTAAAAGCTTGGGAGTTCAACTGTCGATGGATGACTTCGGAACGGGCTATTCTTCCCTCAGCTACCTTCACTGTCTACCCGTTGATACCCTCAAGATCGATCGCTCATTTATTCGCGGGATGGAAAGCGATCGCCATCAGTTGGAGTTAGTCAAAACCATTATTAAGTTAGCCGAAGTGTTTGAGTTAGATTTAGTTGCTGAGGGCATTGAGACAGAAACTCAGTGTGCTGAGTTGATTGCGCTTCAATGTAAGTATGGTCAGGGCTATTTATTTTCTCAACCTGTTAATAGTGCGATCGCCACCACTCTTTTACTTGAGTTGGATTAACTACCAAAAAAATATCAGCTATCAAGAAAATTCGCTTCATCAGGTAACTTTAAAGCATAAGTTTTAGCTTGACTAGAGAACATAAATGATCACTAATATTTGTTTAACTAAACTTATTACGAGATTCTATAATTTATTCCCTAAATAGTTACTAAATTACTTTAAAATAATCGTTTCAGAGTAACAACAGAAGAAAGTTGTAATTGATTGGGATTAAGCTAGCTCTAACTTCTTGAATTCTAGATCAACAGAATTTTACCCTGCATTACAAAACATAACATTGACCTCCCCAGAATCATTACTTCAGCTAAGGTTGATAGCTGCAATACCGCTGAACTTTTATTGAATATTGAATAGATAAAACTGTATACTTAATCAGTAAATTTTAAACAAAGCAAATTGAGCGCAACGCTGCGGGCTAGCTTTAGCAATTAACCATAATTTAGATGATTAACGTTCTTGTAGTAGACGATCAGAATTTAACCCATAGGCTAATCGAAACCTATCTCCAACCTGAGCCAGAAATAAATATAGTTGGCTTTGCTAATAATGGTCAGGAGGCGATCGAACAAATTCCTCGTTTACAACCAGATGTGATTTTGATGGATGTGGAAATGCCTAAAATGGATGGTTTAAGCGCCACCAAAATCATTACCCAGCAATTTCCCCAAGTTAAAGTATTAATTCTCTCTGTTCATGATAACGAGCAGCATCTGAGCAAGGCACTGAAAAACGGTGCCAAGGGCTATTTATTAAAAACGACTACGGCACAAGAGCTAAAAAATGCAATTTACTATGTTAACCAAGGATACTTTCAATTAAGTGTTGAACTGACGGAAAAGTATTTACAAAAAATCATTATTACTAAATCAGAATTTGAAGAAATTTCTGAGATTAACCGTAGGATCAACAAGTTATACAAGTCTTTGGCTAAAGTAGAGGATAGATTAGAGGAAAATTCTAGCGAGGATTTAGGGGAACATTTAGAACGAAAGATCGAGGGCATACTGCAACAAGAAATGGCACTATTACGCGATCGCGACTCGCACCTTCAGTTTAAAGTTGACCGCATGAAGTACAGTCAGGAGCGACTGGAGAAGAATCTTAGTTATTTGTTCAAGATTCAAATAGCCTGTATTGTTACTGCTTTGCTATCTATTTCTTATGCTGTTTTTTCTAGTCTCAACTAAATAAAAAATTGCATTAAACAGCGTGCTTACTAGGATTAACTAATAAGTTTTTGTTGAGGGCATTGCGATAAGACAGCCGAGATTTAATGTTGTCAGTGTAGGAAAGTTCTTTCTGCAAATACTTCCAGATGGACTCACAAGCTTCGTAGCTACCTACTGTCGCTAACAGGCGATCGCCTTGGTAAATTCCCCATCTTTGGTCATCGGCTTGCTTGATTTCATATTTAAGATTAGACATCATGAAACTTTACTTAGATTGTTATTTACTTATCTATTTATATTTAAAAAGTACGGTTTCTTAAAATAAATCTACCCTAGTCTTAATCTTAAGATTAAAGCTGGGTAATGTTAAGCTAAGTAAGTAAATCTTAAGTATTTCTAAGTATTTACCAACAGTTATATTAGTATTTTAATATTTCGCAAGCAGTAGCATTGGGCTTCTCTAGATGAGGAACATGACCACAGTTGTCAATCCACACCAGCCGACTATCAGCAATACCCTGCTCAAATTTAACTGCATCTTTGATACCTAGAATTTTGTCCTGTCTTCCCCAGATAATTAGAGTTGGTTGATGTATCGCAGCAATTTTATTGCCCAAAGATCCGTAGCCACCACTTTTGGTGAAGGCAATTAGAGATTTGTTCCAATTTGAACAGTCTAAATGTAGTGCAGCGCAGGCTTGAGCATCTGCACTGGCATAACTTTTGTCGAAATAAGCAGCGCGACTAATGCTTTGACGAATCTTGGGGTTACGGAGAAACTCCGTAGCAAATGTATCGATGGGAGAAAACATAAACTTGCCGATGGCGGGTTGCTTGGCTAAACCTGCACTATCAATCAGCACCAACTTCTTCACCAGTTCAGGGTAGTCAAGGGTAAAGTCGATAGCTGCTGCCCCACCCATAGAAGCACCAACTAAAATTACAGGCTGCTTAATCACAGTCTGGCAAAAATGATAGAGATGAGTTTTAATATTTTCTGGATTCAGGGGAATGGCTAAATTCCGTTGGGTAAAGCCAAAACCCAATAAATCTAATGCATAGGTTGACTGTTGCGCTGCCAGAAGCGGTAATAGACGACGAAACTCTAGTAATGAGCTATCAAAACCGTGAATTAACAGGATCGGTATACCACCGCTGCCTTGACTAACGTAGGTAGTCGCCACAACTTCTGTAGTTAAAGGTGTCGGGATAGCTACTTGTTTAATTTGGGCTGCTAAGGCGATCGATGTCGTCTCGGTTAAATTACTAGCTGCGGATGGTATGTAGCTGGGAAACATTTTTGGAGTTCGGAGTTCGGAGTTCTAAATAGTTAAATTGTAGGTTGGGTTGAGGCACGAAACCCAACGATTACAAGATTTTGTTGGGTTTCACGCTTGGTTCTACCCAACCTACAAAGTCTATCCCTCAGCACTGTCTCAGAGTTCGGAAGTCGGAATAGCTAGTTGCTAGTTGCTTCACGACCTAGGATTAAATATCCGATAAATTTTACTTCTCAGTTCAGGTTCGGTGAAAAGTCCCTGACTCGGACTAAAGAAAAATGCTAATAAGAAAAAAGCAAAAATGACCATCACGATCGCAGCACCAGAAGGTAAATCGAAATAATAGCTACTATACATTCCTCCCACTGTGGCAACTATACCAATAATCGAACCCAAAAACATCATCTGGGCTAGTTCTTTAACTAGTAAATATGCCGTAATAGCAGGGCCCACTAATAGAGACATGACTAGCAATACCCCCACTGTTTGCATACTGGCAACGATGGTTAAAGTAATGGCACAAATTAACCCGAAGTAGAGTAGGTTGACGGGCAAACCAGCCGCTTTTGCCCCTAGAGGATCGAAGGTGTAAAACTCCAGTTCTTTATAAAAAAGCTTGGTGAGGATTAAGATCATGACCGTGATCATGACCGTGCGCCAGACATCTTCAATAGTCACCCCTAAGATATCACCAAACAGAATTTCGTTCAAATTTATCTGATCCGTCTTGAGAGTAGTAATTAAAATCACCCCCATTGCTAAGAAACTGGAGAGGGTTAAGGCCATCGCTGCATCAACTTTGATCCGCGATCGCTTTTGAATCCCCATCACCACTAAAGCACTTAATACCCCAGCCATAAACGCGCCGATCGCAATATTGATTTCTAGAAAAAAGGCAATGGAAATACCAGGTAAAACTGCATGGGAAATCACCTCACTCATCATTCCCATCTGTTGCAGAATTAAATAACTCCCTACTACTGCCCCCAAGATGCCCAAAGCTAAACCAATGGCGATCGCTTGGCGCATAAACTCGAATTCTAACGGTTCAATTAACCAAGTTAACATTAAAGGTCTGGTGCGAATTAAAAACTATACTGATTCGTTTTTAGCTATAGGCTATAAGCTTTTTAGATTTACGTGTTGAGAGCTTACGGCTTAAGGCTTACAGCTAAAATACTTGTTATAAGCCTGATTGATATTTTCGTTAGTTAAGACTTCTTCTTTTGTCCCAGCAGCAATCAACCGTTTATTGATTAATAATAGCTGATCGTAATTGTCTAAGGTTTCGCTCAAATCATGACTAATTACCAACAAAGTCTTCTGCTGCGCCTTTAGTTCCGCAAAAATATCAAAGATAATTGTCTCTGTCTGGGGGTCTACATTATTAAATGGTTCATCAAACAAGAGTAAATCTGCCTCTTGAGCGATCGCTCTGGCTAAAAACACTCGCTGTTGTTGTCCTCCCGACAATTCTCTAATCTGATGGTGACGATATTGCCCCATCCCAACTCTTTCTAAAGCATTGCGGACTAATAGTTTGGATTGCCGACTATGGTTGCGAAACCAGCCTGTGGTAGCTACTCTACCCATCATCACCGCTTTTTCTACTGTGACGGGGTAGTCCCAATCAATTTGCGATCGCTGTGGCACATAGGCAACTTTGTTTAGCTGTTTGTTGACTGGTTGACCAATCCACTGAGCAATACCTGACGCTGAGGGAATTAGACCTAAAATAGCTTTAACTATGGTGCTTTTTCCCGCGCCGTTAGAACCGAACAGTCCCGTTACCTGTCCTGGTTGGAGAACAAAGGATACGTTTTCGACAGCGACGGTATGACGGTAGTTGACGCTTAGATTGCAAACTTTCAGCATTAATCAATGAAACGATAACGATAATGGATCTCATTATACATTAGAATAGTTTTTAGTTTTTTATTGGTAGTAATTTATTTTTCTGTGGTTATGTTTAAAAATATTCAAGTCAAATCTATTCTAAGTTTAGTTATTGTAGGTGTTGTCGCAAGTACCATCTCTGCTAATCTGAAGCACAAAAGCAATATCGCTCAAGCAGAGTCAAAGCCTAAAGTAGTTGCTTCCCATAATGTGATCTGTGATTTGGTTCAAACCATTGCCCAAGAAACGATTGAGCTAACTTGTCTACTGGATGCTAATCAAGATCCTCATACCTATAAACCGACTCCTTCCCAACTTAAAGCGATCGCCGAAGCTCAATTGGTTTTCTATGGAGGGTATGAATTAGA
>JBEANW010000524.1:0-3096 GCA_041165225.1 Cyanobacteriota bacterium
GCTACTACTAAGTCTTACAGCTAAGGCTTTGGCCTTTATTTCTTAGTCAAGTTGGTTAATACTTGATTAGAACGTTCCACAAAGGCTTTCATTCCTTCCGCATCAAAGGCTTTTTGTGACATCAATGCTAAGTCGTAAATATGGTTACACATCAAATTAACCATCGAATTAGCATCATCACCACCTTGGATAATCGTACCTTTGTTTAAATCCAAAAGGTTTTGAATTAAAGGGTGTGCGGTATTGATCATCAGCACATGATCTTCAGGAAATGCCATCACTCGCTCCTGCATCAAGGCTGCCATTTCTTGCATTCTCCTCATGGCTTCAGGCAGTAATACCATTGCGGGTGGTGTATCTTGGGGATTGTCGGATTTAATCGCTTGAGTTTTAATATTGACTCTGGGTTTGTTGAGGGCTTTTTCAAATAGTTCTTTCAGGATCTCACTACGGGTTTTATTCGTCGTCGGATCGATAATTTCTTGTGCTTTATCGTCTTCGACGAGGGTATCATCTAGTTCCGAATCCACCCGCGCAAATTTAACTTCAGAATATTCTCTTTCCAGGAAAGGAATAAAATAATTCGCATCAATAAAGGAGTCGAGGAATAAAACTTCTAACCCTTGATTCTTGTACAATTCGACGAAAGTATTTTGGGTACTAGGATCACTACAGTAATAGACCTGATTTTCTCGTTTATTTTTGTTGCGTTCTAGATACTCTTGCAGAGTAGTATAGGGTTCTGTAGATGCCTGGTTTTGGTTGCCATCGACACTAGACCAAGCATCATCTCCTTCAGTCTGGACTTCTACCTTGGGTGCTTCTGCTGCGACATCAGGTTGATAAGTGGTGCGGTAAATAATGAGATCTTCTACCTGCTTCTTAAATTTCTCGTCTCGAATTGCCCCATATTTAACAAAAGTACCCACATCCGACCAAGAGCTAATATATTTACTGCGATCTTCGTCATAAAGAGACTTGAGACGACTACCAATCTTTTTGGTGATAAAGTCGGCAATACGACGGACAGTGCGATCGTTAGTTAAGGCACTACGAGAAACGTTGAGGGGAATATCAGGGCTGTCAATTACCCCTTGTAAGGGCATTAAGAATTCGGGAATAATCGCTTCACAGTGCTTACTGACAAATACTTGGTTGCAGAAAAGCTGAATTTGTCCCTTAGAAAAATCTACGTCTGGCTTGAGCTTAGGAAAGTAGAGAATACCATTCAAAAGAAAAGGGTAATCAGTATTCAGATGCACCCACAGCAAAGGATCTTCCTGGAAAGGATAGAGATAACGATAAAACTCTAGATAATCTTCGTCGGTTAAATCCTGGGGCGATTTTTTCCACAGTGCTTCTTGTTTATTGATCTGCTCGTGATCCAGAACAATCTTGACGGGCATAAAGTCACAGTAGGTTTTAACTAACTGTCTGACTCTTTGGGGTTCAGCGTATTCTAGTTCATCATCTAATAGGGTCAGAGTAATGGTTGTACCCACAGTAGTGCGATCGCTTTCTGTCAATTCAAACTCTGGGGAACCATCACAAGACCAATGTACTGCCGTTGCTCCTTCTTGATAAGAAAGAGTATCAATCTCCACTTTGGCTGCCACCATGAAGGAGGAATAGAAACCTAAGCCGAAGTGACCAATCAGATCGTTGGAGTTTTTTTCGTACTTTTGGATAAAGTCCTCGGCACTAGAGAAGGCAACCTGATTGATATATTTCTTGATTTCCTCCACCGTCATCCCAATGCCATTATCAGAGATGGAAAGAGTTTTTTTCGTTTTGTCTACTGCCAGCTTAATTTCTGGTTCGCTAATTTCCCCTTGCATTTCGCCAGCGAAGGATGCCATTTTCAGCTTCGAGATCGCATCCACAGAGTTAGAGATTAATTCCCGTAAGAAGATTTCGTGATCTGTATAGAGAGACTTCTTGATGATGGGGAAGATATTCTCGGTATGAATCGAAATGTTGCCTTTTTCAAGTACAGCCATATTTATAATTACAGTATCAATCGTAAACTACTTTTAATTATAAATATTGTCTGATCGCTCGACCTGAAATACTCTAGGATACCACACCTGTAAGGATGCGGATTACCCTACCTGAAGAACAAGATTTGTTGAGCATTTATTGAGCTATCAGTTGCAGATTTGATTGGGTCAGAGAATCCATTACCTTAAAATAGCTACAATTAGAAAACTTAGAAAACATTATCCAGAGCATAGCTGCATGATACCTACCGTAATTGAAAGTTCAGGTCGCGGCGATCGCGCCTTTGATATTTACTCTCGTCTACTACGGGAACGAATTGTCTTTTTAGGACAGCAAGTTACCGATGAAATTGCCAACCTCGTAGTGGCTCAATTGCTGTTTTTAGAAGCAGAAGACCCCGAAAAAGATATTTATCTCTACATCAATTCCCCTGGTGGCTCAGTATCGGCAGGGATGGGGATGTTTGACACCATGAATCAGATTCGCCCTGATGTCTGTACGATCTGTATTGGTTTAGCTGCCAGCATGGGTGCTTTTTTACTCAGTGCAGGGGAGAAAGGCAAGCGTATGAGTTTACCTAATTCGCGGATTATGATTCACCAACCTCTCGGTGGCGCACAGGGACAGGCGACAGATATTGAAATTCAAGCCAAAGAAATTTTATATCTGAAACAGAAACTTAATCAGCATTTGGCAGACCACACAGGTCAGCCTTTATCTAAAATTGAAGAAGATACTGATCGGGATTTCTTTATGTCTGCGGAAGAATGCAAAGAATATGGCTTGATCGATCAAGTAATTGCTCGTCGTCCTTCTGCTACTAATCCTCCTGAGCCTGTGAGTTAGCAGGGAAGTAGGGAAGTAGAGTGTATAAAGTTAATTTATCAGTGATTCCCGAAATCCCCAAATCCCCAAGTCCCTAATCTTCTATTGATTAAGATAATATTCTCCACGGGGAAACAAGTCAGTATTATAAGGTTGGGGCTTCTGGGCTTGGGGTGCAAACTGATGTACATACGCTTGACGAACATCCTGCCTAACTCTAATTAGATCTGTTTGCGCCCGTTCTAAGAAATTGACCACTTGAGGATCTTT
>JBEANW010000525.1:0-2807 GCA_041165225.1 Cyanobacteriota bacterium
GGAGAGATACTAAAGTTCAGACAGGTATTCTAGTATTGTGAATACAAGCATGACCGCCACTAACTCCAAGGGTTTTTTGGATAATTTTTGTAGTTTGCATTATTTTGTACTTACTTTTATCATAATTCTCTTGCACACCACCATAATCCCCTTTGTCTGATAATTTCTCTACAATCATAGGTGAGGATATATAAAGAAATTTTAAGAAGCTTAGAATATGAAACGGATTGTTGCGATCGCAGGATTTGAATCTTTTAACGCTAATCTATATCGCCAGGCTGGTGAGATGGCGATGAGGCGGTGTGAGGGATTGGAGGTAATCTTTTTTAGCGATCGCGACATCACTACTTCCCCCACCCAAGTAGAAACAGCGTTACAGTCTGCGGATGTATTTTTTGGTAGCTTGATCTTTGATTACGATCAGGTGATGTGGCTGAGAGAGAGAGTGCAAGCCATTCCCATCAGGCTTGTATTTGAGTCAGCTTTGGAATTAATGAGTTTGACCCAGTTAGGCAAATTTGCGATCGGCGATCAACCCAAGGGAATGCCCAAGCCTGTTAAATTTATCCTCAGCAAGTTTGGCAATAGCAAGGAAGAAGATAAGCTAGCTGGTTATATTAGTTTTTTAAAAACAGGGCCTAAGTTACTCAAATATATTCCAGGGAAAAAAGTCCAGGATCTACGTAACTGGTTGATTATTTATGGCTATTGGAATGCAGGAGGGACAGAGAATGTTACTTCTATGTGTTGGATCTTAGGGTCAAAATATCTAGGTTTAACCGTCGGTGAGATTCCCCAACCAATTGAAACACCCAACATGGGTTTATTACATCCCGAATATCAGGGTTATTTCACCTCACCAGAAGATTATCTGGAATGGTATCAAAACCACGCAGAGGCGTTTCGAGATGTAGGGGCGAACGGCGACGCGCTAGCTAATCCTTTAGGGCGTTCGCCCCTACCAGTCATTGGCATGTTGTTATATCGCAAACACGTAATTACCAAACAACCTTATATTCCCCAATTAATTAAACATTTTGAATCCCAGGGATTAATTCCCTTACCCATTTTTATCAATGGTGTAGAAGGTCATGTAGCGGTTAGAGATTGGATGACGACCACCTACGAGCAGGAACAAAGACAGCAGGGTAACAAAGAAATCCTCTCTTTAAAAAATGATGCAGTAAAGGTAGATGCGATCGTTTCTACCATTGGGTTTCCCCTAGTTGGTGGGCCAGCAGGTTCCATGGAAGCGGGGCGACAAGTAGAAGTAGCCAAACGAATACTCACTGCCAAGAACATACCTTATATAATTGCTGCACCGCTATTAATTCAAGATATCCATTCCTGGACTCGTCAAGGTATTGGCGGTTTACAAGGCGTGGTGCTATATTCCCTGCCCGAATTAGACGGGGCGATCGATACTGTGCCGTTAGGTGGTTTAGTAGGAGAAGATATTTATCTCATACCTGAACGGCTACACCGTTTAACTGGAAGACTTAAAAAGTGGATTAGCTTACGCCACACTCCCACCCCAGCCAGAAAGCTAGCGATAATTTTATATAATTTTCCTCCTGGATATGGTGCAACGGGGACAGCAGCGTTGTTAAATGTCCCCAAGAGTTTACTCAACTTCCTTCAGGCATTAAAAGCTCAGGGCTATGACGTAGGAGAATTACCAGAAGACGGTGAGGAAATAATTAAGCAAGTTAAAGCAGCCGACGAACAACCCCTTAGCGACTTATGCGAAGCGGTATCCTTTAGGATTGCGCCTCAGCGCGAGACAAAAGTAAACGTCCGCACTCTTGAAAAATGGCTAGGCTACTTGCAAACTACCAGAGTCGAAAAACAATGGAAGTCTCTTACTGGTGCAGGGCTTAAAACCTACGGCGACGAATTTCAACTTGGAGGAATTCAATTCGGTAATGTTTGGATAGGAGTACAGCCACCTTTAGGCATTGCGGGAGATCCCATGCGGTTGATGTTCGAGAAGGATTTAACTCCCCATCCTCAATACACTGCTTTCTATAAATGGTTACAAAACGAATATCAAGCAGATGCAATAGTTCACTTTGGAATGCACGGCACTGTAGAATGGCTGCCTGGTTCACCTTTGGGTAATACGGGCTATTCCTGGTCGGATATTTTATTAGGAGATATTCCCAATCTGTATATCTATGCTGCCAATAATCCTTCAGAATCGATTTTAGCAAAACGTCGAGGTTACGGTGTATTAGTTTCTCATAACGTTCCCCCTTATGGGCGGGCTGGTTTATATAAGGAGTTGATTGCGCTGCGGGAATTGATTGGGGAATATCGCGAAGATCCAGAAAAGAATACCGCCCTCAGAGATATTATTTGTCAGAAAATTGTTGATGCGGGACTAGAAAAAGATTGTAAGTTCACAGAGGGCTTAAAACAGGGCATTGATTTTACGCTGGAGAATGCCAAGCTATTTAGTAAGAATATAATGAACCAATATTTTGTTCAGGTATATGAATACTTGCAAGTATTGGAACAACGGTTGTTTTCTTCTGGGTTACATGTTTTGGGGCAAAAGCCAAATACTGAACAGCTAAGATCATATTTAGAAGCGTATTTTGACGGAGATTTGTCGGAGAGTGAGATTGAGGAAATAATTTCATTTAAAAACGATCCCCCCACCCCCCCTTATGAAGGGGGGCTTGAAGAAGCAGAGAAAATCAGGGATTTATTAATCCAAAACACTGATGAGATGACTAATCTACTGCGGGGTTTGAACGGAGAATATATTCCCCCTGCCCCTGGTGGAGATCTATTACGTGATG
>JBEANW010000526.1:0-2867 GCA_041165225.1 Cyanobacteriota bacterium
GAGTTATGCCCCATCCTTCGGTGGGATAGCTAAAAGTAGCAACCTGATTTAAGGTTTTTTGGTCATAAACTAGACCCGTTTTTGAGATCCAAGTCAGTTGAATCAGGCGATCTTGCCAGAGAGTCATCCCCTCTCCAAAATAGCGATCGTCTAAATCCTGAGCCTTTAAAACCTTACCCGTTGCTAAATCGACTTTTCTAATGGATGATTTTCCTTCTAATCCAGTACTCTCGTATAGCTTCCCTTGGTCGAAAATTAGACCTTGAGTAAAAGCGTTGCTGTCGTGAGGATAAGTGTGAATCACCTTATAACTACAGATTATCGTTGATCTTTGCGCCATGACAGGGGAAGATTTTCCAGATTGCTGACAACCAAACAACGCAATTACTATGGTTAACCACCAAAGGGTTCTATTTGTCATGCTTAATTTATGCTCAACCGCTAACTAAAATTTATATCGTGCGGAACTAAAAATCAGATCAATGCTAACTGCGCTTTTCGGTTGAGTAGAACATATCAGTCAAGTGGCATTAATAAGGACGAATAGCCGTTCGCCCTTACCTAAGTTAATTCAGTTAATTTGCTAAATTTGGTCGTTCATCATTTTTTGCACTGCTTCCGCAATTTGTGCTGGCTGCACGATGGTTAAATTCTCCAATTTTCCGTTATAGGGAGTGGGAATATCTTGAGAAGATAAACGCAGTACAGGGGCATCTAATTCATCAAATAGCTGTTCACTAATTAATGCCACTAATTCAGCCCCAATCCCACCAGTTTTCATGCATTCTTCTACAACGATCACCTTATGAGTCTTCCGCACCGACTTGCTAATGGTTTCCATATCAAAAGGCTTGAGGGAAATTAGATCGATGATTTCTGGATTATATCCCTGTTTTTCGATCTCCTTGACCGCCTGAGTACAGTGATGACGCATCCTTGAATAGGTAAGGAGCGTAATATCTTTTCCTTCTTTAACCATCTCTGCCTGATCTAAAGGAAGAACATACTCATCATCGGGTAAATCGTCTTTGAGATTGTAAAGTAGAACATGTTCAAAAAACAGGACAGGATTATCATCCCGAATGGCTGCCTTGAGCAAACCTTTAGCGTTATAAGCAGTAGAACAGGCCACAATCTTCAATCCAGGGACAGCATGAAAATAAGCTTCCAACCTTTGAGAGTGTTCTGCCCCCAGTTGTCTCCCTACTCCCCCAGGGCCCCGAATGACCATCGGAATCTTAAAGTTACCGCCAGAGGTATAGCGTAGCATCCCTGCATTGTTGGCAATCTGGTTAAATGCTAAGAGCAAAAACCCCATATTCATCCCTTCGATTATAGGACGTAAGCCAGTCATAGCAGCCCCTACCGCCATTCCACAAAAGCTGTTTTCCGCAATGGGCGTATCCAGCAGCCGTAAGTCGCCATACTTTTTGTGCAAGTCCTTGGTGACTTTATATGAACCACCGTAATGTCCGACATCTTCACCTAAGACGAAGACAGTCTTATCTCTCGCCATTTCTTCGTCCGTCGCTTCTCTCAAAGCGTTAAACATCAAAGTTTCAGCCATAGTAATTTATTTTGAGTCACCAGAAATTAATATTATCATTACCAGATTGCTACTATGTAATTTATCTTGGTAATTTTATCTTGGGTTTAGTATAAATAAAATTTAATTCGATCTAATTCTATTGACCTAGGAATCTATCTAATTGATTACGTACCGCCAGTTGTGTCACCACCAAAAGTACCCCCGTTATAGAAATCATCCTCAAATAGAGAAAAGTCAGCTGCGTCAGGATCTTCAGTTATGGCAACCAACGTTTCTAGTTTCTCATTTGCCCAATAGTCTCTGGTATTAATCTCCATGCTAGAGAAATCGTTATTATCCCCAAGTTTCATAGTTTTAGTTGTAAATTCTGTGGCATCAAATGCCAAGAAATCTTTAGTTGAGGTGACGATGTTGTTGTCGACAACTGACTCATAGCTTTTCTCATTATAGATACCTGCTAGCCCGACATTTTTGTTATAGTCGGGGGCTAAAAAGTCTTCTCCTACCCTTGTGATCTCATTACCATAGATGCTGGTGTTACTAGTAATATCGTTCCAAATATTGAAAGCATTAATCCCAGATAGTTTATTATCACTAATAGTGACATCGTTGGTATTAAAAAGTTTTATCCCAGCAGCGTCAAAGCTTTGAGAGTGTTCTGCTTCAAGATTGATATCTTCCAGGGTAATACCACTAACTATTCCACCATCAGTGTCATTGATGCTAATTCCTTTACGACCAATATCAGATATTTCTGAATCGAGTATTTTAAATCCCTCAGCTCCAGTTAGATTGATGGCAATGTTATTTTGACCATCTCTAATTGGTTTGTCGATCCCGATATGATGAATATCAAGATTTTCCAAAGTGACATTAGTTGCCTCCTTAACATTAATACCATTGTTTCCATTAGTTATGATGACATCTTGAACAGTTGATCCGCTCGCTTCTGGGTTCACGGTAATTATAGAATCGGTGGCACCTTCTCCCTTGATGATTGTTTTGCCACGATAGCCATCAATTGTAATATCTTTATCAAGATTAATTCCTGAGGTCGTGTAAATACTTTTTCCCAGGAGAATAGTGTAGCCATCATTAGCAGCAGCGATCGCTTGATCCAAATTACTAGCAAAATCTTTGTCTACATTAATAACTTCATTAGTGTTTTTTTCAGCAGAAGCATTATTGGAGTTAGGCATCTAAAATTTATCTATAAATAACATATATATATAAGGTTAAAGCATAAATAATTAATCTAGCGTTTAAAACGAACAGTTGATTGAATAGCCATTAAATTATCTACATTAATCAATTGGTG
>JBEANW010000527.1:0-7250 GCA_041165225.1 Cyanobacteriota bacterium
ATAATTGCCTTGGTTCTAGGGTTAATTGCCTGTTCTATCTGAGCTAAATCAAGATTAAAAGTATCAGGATCGATATCCACAAATACTGGTTTTGCCCCTACCCGAGTAATGACTTCCGCCGTAGCAAAAAAACTAAAGGGAGTGGTAATTACTTCGTCTCCTGAACCAATCTCTAAAGCTCGCAATGCCAAAAACAGGGCATCTGTGCCAGAATTACAACTAACGCATTCTCTGACCCCGATATAATTAGCAAATTCTCTCTCAAAATTCGCGATCGCCTCACCGCCTATATAGCGACCAGAACTCAGGATTTCAAGGACAGCCGACTCTGCTGACTCTTTAATTAATTGATATTGTCGGGTTAAATCGACTGGGGGAATCTGTTTCACTCGCTTAGGTTTAAGTTTTTTGACCAACGGTCAGAGCAGGCTTCGTCGTCTTACGGCGGAGTAATCTCTGACTTAGATAAAATAGTGAGGAATTTAATTGTTCAATATAGGGTAGCGCGAAAAACTATTATTTAGTGGTAATTATTCATAAATACAGTAACTTGAGAAATATTCATCAGGATCGGATAGTACAGTCCAACTGTTTCATTGGGATCTTTAACTCGAAGTAGAAAGTTATGGAATCAGCAGAAAATCAAGCACAACCAAATGCAGATCAAGAATCTGAGTCAATTAGCCCACCTTTATCTAAAACCGAAACAATTGCACTATTAAACGACAGTATTGACCGACTTGAAGAGACAATTAAAAAGATTAGTGAGGATTCGGCGAAAATTCCTTCTTCTGATTCCATCAATAGTTTATTATCTAAGGCTCAGGAATTAGAGAAGGCTGTTACCTCAAAGTCCAAGGTTAAGGGTGCTAAACCAGAATCGAAGCCTCAACAGGTTACGCCTCCAGTCCAAACTCCCAAAGCTCCCAGTAAAAAAGCTCCCAATTCAACCTCCGTTAAGGCTTCAGCTCCCAAAGCGTCTCAGAAGAAAAACCTGGGCTTAATTGTGATTGGCGTTACGGCGATCGCCATTATTATTGTCACGGTTTTTTGGCTCTGGAAACCCCAAGTCATAAGCAATCTATTTCCCAAAACTGAACCTGCACCAACAGAAGTAGCGATCGATTTGGCTCCCACCCCAGAGCCTTTTCCAGAGACGTTTCCAGAAAAATCTCCAGGGAAATCTCCAGCTAACTCTTCTATTAATGCACCAGGAATCTCAGATCAAGTTGACCCCAAAATCGATAACAACATCAATAATAATATTGACACCAAGAACCCCCAAGACTTGGCTACGGAAATAGAACCCAGTGCTGAATCCACTGAAGAAGAAGCGATCGCAATTACCATTCCTCCTGAGTTGATAGCGCCTGGGAAACCGAAAAACCTGAAAATGGTCACAATTAAACCAGAGCTAAACTTTACTCCCGAACAAAATCTAATTGCAGCCTTAACAACCAAGCTAGGGGAACTGGCTCAAGATTATCCCAGTGAATTTATCCAAAATGTTCAGGTAAATTTGCCCGACAGCAGCCTGATTATTCAGGTAACAGATGGTTGGTACGAACTGGAGGAGTCTCGACAAAATAGCCTGGGTAACGAAATCCTACAGCGTTCTCGCGCCTTCCGCTTTGACAAATTAGAACTCCAGGACAAAATGGGAACCCTGATCGCTCGTAATCCCATCATTGGCGAGAACATGATTATGCTCCAGAACAAAAAACAACAACTGTCTGAGCAATTATCTGAAGATTCAGCACCAATAGAAAGCTATAAGCTATAAGCTATCCCAACAGATAAACCCTCTTAATCCGAACTCAGGTTAGTTAGCTTGTACAATGACTCTGGAGTAATTTTAGAAAATTTTAGAACAGGATACAGTAACAGGTGGTCAAAAAATTGAGTAACGAAATCTTGATTAGTATTGCTGTCGTTCTCCTCTGCGGATCGGTGCTAGTCTTTTCTGCTTTCATGGGCAATAGCCCCAGGCAACAGGCGATCGCTTTTGAGCTACAGCAGCCCAATACTAAACCTCAGCTAATCGCTCAAAACAACATTTCATCCGAGGAATCTATGGATTTATCAAACGCAACTACTACAGACTCAGGTTTAAAATATATTGTCGTCGAAGAGGGGGATGGCGCATCTCCCCAAACTGGAGAAAACGTCACTGTTCACTATACAGGAACTCTAGAAGACGGCACTAAGTTTGATAGTTCCCGCGATCGCAATCGTCCTTTTTCTTTCAAACTAGGAGTCGGTCAAGTGATTCAAGGCTGGGATGAAGGAGTTGCCGAAATGAAAGTCGGTGAAAGACGCACTCTCATTATTCCCCCAGAATTGGGATATGGCGAGAGAGGCGCTGGGGGTGTAATTCCTCCTAATGCAACCCTGATCTTTGATGTGGAATTATTGAAAGTTGGTGGTTAATTTAAATAACTGACGTTACGCACTCATTGATTTGTGAAGATTGGGCAAAGGTTAAAGGTTAAAGGGAAAGGGGTTCAGTGTTCTGTTTTCACATCTGGCTGAAGCTATTCATTTTTCGTTGTTTTGCGTAACATCAGTAAACTAACACTGGTTATTTCGTTGGGTGGGTAAAAATTACCCGCCTTTTTTTGACGCTAAATTTAAAGTAACGGCGTCAGCAGAGTCGCCAACCTTTTCCCTTTCCCCTTTTCCCCTTTCCCTAATCTCCACAAATTAGTGAGGGCGCAACATCAGTTAAACAACTCAAACACCTGACGACAAAATAGTTTCAACTGGTTTTCCGCATCCTGGGCTGGCTGACATTGACCAACACATTCCCAGCTATCGATGGTGGAGAATTTCCAGGCTTGACCGACATGACTAAAACCACAGGTTTCTACCCCAATAAATTTATCTGCTTTGGCTTCGGAGTCTTTATAAAAGCGAATCTGCACTAAAATACTGTTGCTTTGATAGCGTCTACTCCAACCAGGAAAGTGAAAGCCAATATCAATGGAGTCTGGATCGACTAGCTCACGAGTGTCTGGATCGTTTTTCCAAGGCTTGAGATCTGCTTTGGCATCAGGAAATTGAGCTTTGAACAAAGTTACAACAGAGGCAATTTTAGTAGTAATATCTAAACCTTCAGCTCTCTCTGATGCATTCATGTTCAATCTCCTCCCGTAAATCTTTATTAAACACCTGTTTAAACATTTAGGACAAGAATATGGAACTAAAAATTCAGCAACTCCACGAATCCGCAATCATTCCTCATTACGCCCATCCAGGAGATGCAGGATTAGATTTATTCGCCATTGAACAACAAGATATTTTACCTGGGGAAACTCAGTTAATTAAAACAGGAATTGCGATCGCTCTCCCCCCTGGTTACGAAGCTCAAATCCGTCCCCGTAGCGGACTGGCGTTGAAACATTCAATTACCGTCTTAAATTCCCCTGGCACAATTGATAGCGGATATCGCGGGGAAATCGGTATTATTCTGATTAATCACGGCAAAAAATCGTTCCTCGTTATTCCAGGAATGAAAATCGCCCAAATGGTTGTCGCCTCATTTATTCAGACCAAGGTAATAGTTACTCAGGATTTGGACAGCACTTCTAGAGCAAAAAAAGGCTTTGGAAGCACTGGCAACACATAATTATTGTGGTGATATATCATCATTGTTGTTTTTTGTTAAGTAGCATTAAGAGCCTGAATTTACATATAAAATACTTTGTTCACAACGAAAAAAGCATGCAAATAGATAAGCAAAGTATATTTTTGATTATTTGGCTCTTTCCTACTCAGCAATAAAAAGGTTACTGTGTAAGATATTTGCAAGTTATTTACATATATTAAGAAAGTATTAAGTTATACAGCGTGATCGGAATCAAAGAGCTAGCATTGGGGGCAGATACGTAACCAAATGTATCTAAGAATGAAGAAAAAATGCGTTGTGGTAAGATGTCTAAATACATCAAGCATTAGTCTTTGATAAGTAAAAAAATTCCCAAAATCATGTTATCTAAAAGTCGCGGAAAAATCGCTTTAATCTCTGTTCACGGAGATCCTGCTGTAGATATAGGAAAGGAAGAAGCAGGAGGACAGAACGTTTACGTTAGACAAGTAGGAGAAGCATTATCTCGGCAAGGTTGGCAAGTAGATATGTTCACTCGTTGTAGTGATGCTGATCAAGAGAAAATTGTCGAGCATAATCCTAACTGTCGGACAATTCGCCTAACGGCAGGACCAGAAAAGTTCGTTGCCCGACAAAAAATATTCAGCTATCTGCCTGAGTTCGTTGAAGCTTTCTTCGACTATCAGCATCAGCAAAAAACTATTTATCCGATCGTCCATACCAATTACTGGCTCTCAGCATGGGTGGGAATGGCAATCAAAAAACGCCAATCCATACAGCATCTGCACACATATCACTCTCTCGGAGCAGTAAAGTATCGTTCAATTAATACTATTCCTTTAATTGCTAAAACCCGTTTGCGGGTAGAAAAAGAATGTCTAGAAACCGCAGACATGGTGATTGCTACTTCGCCTCAAGAACAAGAGCATATGCGATCGCTAGTATCGAAAAAGGGTAACATCATGGTTATTCCTTGTGGTACTGACATTGAGTGCTTTGGTAGCGTTGACCGTGCAACGGGTCGAGCCAAAATTGGTGTTGACGACCACAGTAAAGTAGTCATGTATGCAGGGCGTTTTGATGAACGCAAAGGAATCGAAACTCTAGTTAGAGCGATCGCTAGAAAAGAAGTCAAACGCCACGAAAATGTCAAACTGATGATCGTTGGTGGTAGCACTCCAGGGGAAAAAGACGGTATGGAAAGAAACCGTATCGGCGAGCTGGTCGAAGAACTAGGTATTCAAGATATTACTGAGTTTGTCGGTCGGGTTAAACACGAAGATTTAGCCTACTACTATGCCGCTGCCGATATCTGTGTTGTCCCTAGCCACTACGAACCTTTTGGTTTGGTGGCGATCGAAGCAATGGCTTCCCGTACTCCAGTCGTAGCTTCAAGTGTAGGAGGATTGAATTTCTCCATCGCCAACTACAAAACTGGTTTACTTGTGCCACCCCAAGATGAAGTAGCTTTTGCTAAAGGCATTGATTCAATTTTAGCTGACGACCAATGGCGTGAGGATCTGAGCAACAATGCCAGAAAGAGAGTTGAAGACAAGTTTAGTTGGAAAGGGGTTGCTACCCAATTAGACCGCCAATATATGGTGGAATTAAGCAAACTTTGGGCAGGATTGGGACTGTTAGCTGTTGGCTGAGGTAGGTTAGTCAGTTAATTCAAGTCACTTTCTGAGAAACAATTCTGAGAAATAATACTTAAGTCATGAGGGAGATAAAACATAAATTGTCTCCCTTTTTAATTGACTGATGTTACGCACTCACCAAATTGTCCCACTTGAATCAGAACAAGAGATCTCCTTTCTAGATTCAGATCAAGCCATCACCATCCCACCATCAACGTTAAACACTTGACCTGTGATATAGGCTGCTGAGGGGTCTGAGGCTAAAAAGCGAATTGTCCCCGCCACTTCTTCAGGCTTGCCATAGCGACCTAGAGGAATAAACTTGATGATGTCGTCAGATTTGAGATCGTGAGTCATATCAGTTTCAATAAATCCTGGAGCAACGGCATTGACGGTAATACCGCGATTAGCTAATTCCTTAGCCACAGTTTTGGTAAAGCCAATTACTCCCGCTTTTGCTGCACTGTAATTAGCCTGTCCTGGGTTGCCCATTTGCCCCGCTACCGAAGCAATATTGATAATTCTGCCACTACGCTGTTTGAGCATGGTTTTACTCACTGCTTTCGTACAGAGAAACACCCCCGTCAGGTTGAGGTCAATCACTGCCTGCCACTGTTCAGGCTTCATCCTTAGCAGTAGAGTATCTTGAGTAATGCCTGCATTATTAACCAAAACATCAATGCGTCCGAATTTATCCAGAGTGGTTTTAATCAGATTATCGACTTCTGCACTCTGGGAAACATCAGCCTGTAGAGCGATCGCTTCTCCGCCAGCGTCAGTAATTTCTTTAACAGTAGCGATCGCTGCATCCCTAGAACGGGCATAATTAATCACTACCTTTGCCCCTTGACTAACTAATGCCAACGCTGCCGCTTTGCCGATTCCTCTAGAAGCCCCTGTTACTACTGCAACCTTGTCTTTTAGATGTTGTAAATTCTCTGGCAGTAACTCCATGCTTTTTGCCTCTCTAAAGTAAGCTGAAGAAACTAAATAAAAAAATTACCTAGCTTTATGTTTAACTTAGCTATCATATAGGCTAACCAGTCCCTTAGACTAGTTTTCTCTTGGTGACTTTATAGTTAGTTTTAGTTGAGCAATATATCAGGCGATCGCTATGGCAGTTAAAAAGCAATTCTCTAGTTTTGAAGAGCTATTAAACAGTTCCGATATCCCCGTCTTAGTAGACTTTTATGCTACCTGGTGTGGTCCTTGCCAGATGATGACCCCCATTTTAGAACAGGTGGGCGCAACTTTACGCGATCGCCTCCAGGTAGTCAAAATCGATACTGATAAGTATCCTAATCTAGCTTCTAAGTACCAAATTGAAGCTTTACCTACTCTGGTTTTGTTTAAAGACGGTCAACCAGCAGAGAAAATAGAAGGAGTTCATCAAGCACCTCAGCTAATTCAGCACTTAAGTACTTTGATCTAGAATATGCCGTGGGCTTGGTTTTAGGACGCGATCGTTGTACGTTGTAGTTTAGAGTAAAAACTAAAAACTAAAAACTGATGTTCCAAGATCCCCTAAATGATGGCAAAAGTAGAATCGAACTGATAGATTCGATGGGTAGTGATTTAAGTATAGTTAACGATGCCAGGGCTTCTTTTGATAAGAGTTCGGCTGAGTTAGACGAAAAAGATCTCAAGCTGATTAATTATTTAATTAAACATCAGCATACTTCTCCGTTCCGTGGGGTGGTATTTAAGTTCAAAGTTAAAGCGCCTCTTTACATCTGTCGCCAGTGGTAAAATGGTATCAGTGTGTATGGGATAAATTGAGGAGCATTTTCGATTGTTGAGTATCGACACAAAACTAACAACAACCCTAATAATTTATTCGTTTGTGAAAGTAAAGCGATACATCAAGACATACATACTCAATTAGAAAATTTATCGATGACACTCGTAAAATCGAGGGTTATTCGGTTTGACCATACAACAGGTCAGCTTTTGTGTATGAAGCTTCACACACAAAACGTGACCATAGGAAAATACCACCTGCCCCA
>JBEANW010000528.1:0-6977 GCA_041165225.1 Cyanobacteriota bacterium
AAAGGACTAAATGAGCCATCGTGTCGCAGATAACACGGGTAGCTAGTAATGATGTGATATCGCTAATGTCGTAGGGAGGAGACACCTCCACAATTTCCATCCCACAGACGGGAGCATTCTGGACAATTTTCTTGAGAAGATAGAGAGCTTCTCTGGGCAGTAATCCACCAGGTTCGGGCCATCCAGTACCAGGAACAAACCCCGCATCAATACAATCGATATCAAAGCTGATATATACGCAGTCTGTACCGTCTAAAGCTTTCTCTAGGGCAAAGTCCGCAGCAGCGTCTAGACCCATTTCGATGATGTCGGTAACAGTCAAAATATTGGTTGCCCGCTCGCGACAGACCTTAACTCCAGGGCGAGGAACTTGCCAACCGCCTATTCCAAGCTGCACCAGATTTTTAGCAGGAGCATTCTCCATGTTAGTGGCATGAAACCAAGGACAGGTATGCATTCTTTCATCTAAATCCGTCTCTTGGGTATCCACATGACGGTCAAAGTGAATAATACCCACTTTTTTATCTCCTAAATGGCGACATACTCCCCGTAGGGTGGGAAAGCCAATAGAATGATCTCCCCCTAAGATGATCGGGAATGCTCCTGAAGCAAAAATATGGGCGATGCCTTTAGAAATCTGATCGAAAGACTTTTCGTTATTGGCAGGAATGGTAAAAATATCCCCCACATCACAAAGAGTGATTTGTTCCCGCAAATCCACCCCTAATTCAAAGTTGTAGGGAGTATAGAGGGCAGAAATTCTGCGAATACCTTGAGGGCCAAATCTGGTGCCAGGACGGTAGGTAGTGCCTGAATCATGGGGAACCCCGACGATCGCCACATCATATTGTCCAACATTGCGGACATCTTCTACATAGGGTGCTTTAAGAAAAGTATTGATTCCTGCATAGTGGGGCAATTCTCCCCGAGAAAAAGTGGGAATAGAGCGATCGCGAATACTCTGGGCAGCTTCCAAACCTAATTCCAGACCTCGATCTACTTCCTGTTGCCATCCCGTTAACGGTAATCTAGTTTCTTTTTCGAGGGCTTGCTGTGCCTCGCTAGAATTGTTGTTGGGGGTTGAAGATGCTTCGCTCATAACTTTGGATTTGGCAATTTTGCGCTAATTAACTTTTGCTCTAGATACTACAAAGCCCAGAAGGCTGACGAATAACTTTTGCGATCGCCTAAACCTCCCGGGCTTTTTTCCCTCCGTGTGTCCTATTACTTTCATAAGCTTCTAGCTTCTAGCTTCTAGCTAGACAAGATTATTTAAGTAAATAGTTAGCTTCTCTTGGACCAGTCATGTAGATAGAATAAACTTATCTAAATCGGAACCCTAGAAGCATAATGTTGTTGTTCATATCTCTACCACCACCAACAGTAATATTTTTAAATCCTTTAGCGATCAAGAAATATACGACAAGTTATCTTTTGCTATGGAAATACAGGAAGCTTGATAAAACTTTAGGAGTTCGGAATTCGGAGTTCGGAATTCGGAGTTCGGAGTTCGGAATTATGATCCAAGCTAGTTGCTACTTTCGATCGCTAAAGCCTTTTGAATAATTAGGGGAATTTCGCTGGGTTTTTTAGCGGTTTTAATGCCGATTTTGCGTAGCTCCTTAACAGTTTGGCGATCGCGATTAACCACAGGAATGGAAGCTGATAAATGATTGCTGATGATGGTGAAAGCATCACGATAAACTTTTGCCTGGGGTGCTTTTAATCCTGCTAAGTAGACCACAATGGGCTTATCGTAACCGTGGTTTTTGCTATAGGCGATAATCGACTTAATCTGGTTCACCCTTTGTCCAATAGCCACAATTGCTTTGGTGTTGGGGTCTTCATTCAGGGTTGCTAACCAGTGGGCTAAATCGGAACCTAAAATACGGTCATTGCCGACGCTCACAATCATCGATTGCCCAATCTGAGCTGCATTTAATTCTGCTGCCACTTCATAACCCAGATGCCGACTAGAAGTAATTAAACCGACGATTCCTGGTTGATAAAACTGAGGCTGTAAATTACCGAGCCAAACCTGTTGGGGAATGACAATGCCATGACTCCCAGGCCCCAATACTAGAGTATTAGTCTCCTGAGCGTATTTGATTAAGGCAATGGTGTCTTGGGGGGGAACTCTGGGGGTAAAAATAATAATTTGGCGAATCCCCACAGCGATCGCTTCTTTGGCAGCATCCAGCACCTGATAGGAGTCAACAAAAATCAAGCTAATATCCACCTTGCCCATTTCTATTTGCACCTGTTCCACTAAATCAAAGACGGGAATGTCTTCCACTGTGGTACCGCCATAACCAGGACTAACTCCAGCGATAATATCCGTACCATAAGCTTTCATCTGCACGGCGCAAACTGTTGCCTGATAGTTAGTAATTCCTTGAATAATGACCTTGTTAGGGTGAAACCAATTCATAGAAAGAGAAGATCCAGCGAGAGACGGATTGACAGGTGGTGGCACAAAAAAAGAGGACAAATCAAAAAACATCAACTCAGCTATGTTTGGTAGTCATCTATCCCTTGTAGCAGTTGTAAGGAGAAAATTCCTTTAACTGGATTTAACCATGGCGATCGCCTGTTTGACACTCTCTTCTAAACTACTGGAGAGATAAACTTGGGGCGAACTAGGTAAATCATCGATGTTGCCCTGATTGAGCAAGCGTAAGACAAAATATGGTCTAGGAACAGAAAATTCGGGGACACTGATGCCTGGGATCTTTTCCACCTCTCGACTGTCACTAAGAGCGATCGCACTATTAGCATTATTAACACCATCGGCAGTAGTAACCGTAACTTGGTTAACCAGAATCTGCTCTGGAGAAGATAGTACCGCAACTTCTGGTTGGCAATAATCAACTATCGTTTGGATAATTTCACGATGCACCGCTGCGGTATCCCAAATATTCAGCATAATGACCTTAATACCTGAGAAAGAAGCTATTTCTTGCAAAATATTCAGGATTTGCCCTCGATAAAGTTGCAAATTGTCTATTTCCATCGCTAAATCTGTAGTCAAGGTATTTTCGATTAACGCACTACAAGCAGGGACAACTTTATTTTGTTCTAATAAATCCCAGGTTAGCAACGCCGAATCAAAGCTATTACAAATCATTGCTAGCTTCCCTGTAGGGTGATGCCAATCAAGCCAACGCCAGCTAACTTGACTAAAATCTTGGCTGGTTCTCCAAGTACGATGGTGACTATTTGCCCGTTGTTGTGCCGAAAAATTCAAGGTTTCCATAATGGGTTGTCGAGTCAAAGCATGGTCATTAATTTTAATTCTGCCGTCTAATGCCATCAACTCCCCTTGATGATTAACTCCTAGGGGATTAATTTCGATCAAATCTAAGTCTTGTTCTTGAAACAGACGGTACATCTTAGCAATAATCTCGCTCACAGAGCAGATCAGACTCCCCGATAGACCCATTTCCGCAGCTAAACGACGGGCATAAAATAGGGAAAACTCTTCTGTTACGGCAACCTGTTGTAGATTAGCCAGTAAGGAATCAATATTCATCCCCCCCCAAGCTGAACCTAACAGTACAGGGCATCGTAGGTCATAATCTAAGACAATTGCTAGAAACAATTCTCGCTCAGTGTTGTAGTGCGCCTCTGCCAAAACAACTTCAGGATACTCCCCTAAGATCGACAGATTGAAAATACTGCGAGCGGCAGCGATCGCATCTATAGTATTCGCTACAAAACGCACTCCTCCCGCCTTACCTCGCCCGCCAGAACGCACTTGAGACTTTAAAACTACTGGATAAGGAATCTGCAATTGCTTAATCTTTCTGGCATCTTGAATAGTCAAAGAAGGTAAAACAGGAATACCTACCATTTTGAATAATTCTTTAGCCTGATACTCTAATAGCTCCATGTCTTAATTACTAGGGAAATGAGTAGGGAAAAACTGATTTGCAATAGAGTCTAAAAATACTTTTTAGTTAATAAAGACAGCTTCTCTTTGGTTGCAGGGGGAATTTGTGCTGGCGGAGTCAGAATTGCATATTTTAAAGCGGAGTGGGCGATGGACTCTGGGGGATTGGCATGAAGCTTTTTAACTGTCTCTTTGATTACCAGTTGAGCGTTTAGAGCATTTTTGTGTAAATTATCAATAATCATCTCTACGGTAACGCTATCGTGATCAGGATGCCAACAGTCGTAATCAGTTACTAAAGCCAAAGTTGCATAGGCAATTTCCGCTTCTCTGGCTAATTTTGCTTCCGTCAGATTAGTCATGCCAATAATTGTTGCATCCCAGCTACGGTAAAGATTAGACTCGGCTTTAGTAGAAAATGCAGGGCCTTCCATACAGACATAAGTGCCACCACGATGTAGATCAATATCTGGCAAATCTAGGGAATCTACTGCATCAGCCAAAATATCCGCTAGATGGGGACAGATTGGATCGCCAAAGGCAATATGAGCCACTAATCCCTCCCCAAAGAAGGTGGAAACGCGATTTTTTGTGCGATCGATAAACTGATCGGGAATCACCATGTCTAAGGGTTTGGCTGCTTCCTTGAGAGAGCCAACGGCAGAAGCCGAGATGATGTATTCCACTCCCAATTGTTTCAGGGCATGAATATTGGCGCAAAAAGGCAATTCAGTGGGGAGCAGATGATGATAACGTCCGTGACGAGCCAGAAAAGCCACGGTTGCACCTTCTAGTTGACCAACGATGATCCCATCAGAAGGATCACCAAAAGGAGTAGTCAATTTTACTTCTTGAACATCCTTGAGAGCATCCATTTTATATAGACCACTACCACCAATAATGCCAATTTTTGCTGCCACCATAAACTTGCTAGATTTGAGTTGTAATTACGCTCGACCATTCTAACGATATTTCGGGGTTCAGAGTTTCGGTAATTAATCTTCGACTTCTGAGGCTATTACTAAAGGCATGACCTCGATCGCAGGTTCAAAGGTGATGTTGCTGGCAATGCGATCGCGAATTGATTTGGCAATCATCTGATTAAGGCGATACATTTCTGGGCAAGGATTAAAACGGTACTTGACATCAATAATCCGCTGTTTTCTCACCAGCGTTTGACTTTTCTTTTTTTCTTCTACCTGTTTGCTACGGTTGCGGAGAAAAATATCAGGTTTCTCTTCACGGCTTTTAATGTCAGGCAAGATGTTGGAACGATAATTGCGCCAGTATCCTTTGAAGTTCTCACTCTTGGGATTTTTATACAGCTTGAAACTATCTAAGGTGGGGATGTACAGGGAATAGAATTCTTCTTCTTTAACCACCTGGAAGCAACCCCAGTCTTTTTCCTGTCGGTTGAGTAAAATATCGAGAGTCAATTCTAAGGAAGGTAGCTCTGTAACAGAAGTAGGATAATTTTGTTGGCTATGCATAGGGTTAGGATATGTTTCAGCAGGGGAGTTTGTTGCTAAGAAAACCAAGATATGTTCAATTAATTAAAGGCGGTAATTAAAAAATCTCTTATAGAATAGATCAGTCAAGTCATACATCATGAATCTAGAAAAATTTCTCAGCTTAAGTGCAGGTAAGTGGTTTAGTCAACGTACCAACTACTTTTTAGACCAGAATCAATCTGCCAGCAGCAAGGCTGATCTTACCATTGAGTTGTTGACTGCCGATGACTCGAGGGTATTGCAGCTCGCTCAAAAACATAATTTGGACTCAAGTCTAATCGTTGGTGGCGCAGTTCAGAGCTGGGACAACTCTGTAGACTGGGGCAAGGATAAACAGGTGGGTTCAGCAACGATTGTGTTAGTTAGCAATCCAGATAGCAAAACTACAGGAAAACTGCTGCGTCCTCAAGATCCTAAAGTTTGCGGACATTATATTTTGGGCGAAGACGAGGCTCTAACTCTGATGCTCGAAACCGACGCAATGTATGCTGAGGAACGACAATGGTTTGCCAGCGACAACTTTAAAATGCGTACCTCAGTGATTAAATACAGCGATGGCAGCCAGCAGACTTCATTTTACTCGGAAATCCGCAAAGCCGAGGCAGTGGTCGAGAGTAATAAGTAATGGGTAATGGAAAACTCCCAAATTATTAGGGATAATTCTGACAAGATTCTAATTGTTCTTAAGTTATCGTAGTCACTCCACATTTTCTGACCACAGCTAGGACAGTTTTGATGGATGCACTCGCCCGACAACTTCCTGACTGGCTTCGGGTACTGACTTTTTTCTGGCCATTGATGTTCTTGAGTTTTCCTTTAAGGGACAATTATTATAATAAGATTAAGAATCTTCTAATTCTTGAGTAGAGTCATTCTCACTCTCTCTGTTTATGTTATTATCCTGTTGATGAGCCTAAGACTAACTTCTGAAGTCCTCAGTGAATATTCGAGACAAAAGTTGTATTATAAGTAGATAAGGTCTAAACTTTCATTCATCTTGAGCAGGATGGTGAATGTCTGAACCCTCAGAGAGGGTAAATAATAAAATAAGTAAAGTTAAGGAACTCCTTAGGAGCTTTTATCCGATGGACTATATAGACAAAATACTCGAGAAACTGAAAGATATAGCTCAAAAGCTAATCGAAATTTTGCTAGGGCCACAAGTAGAGCCTGAAAGGGAGCTGATTCCGATTCCTATTGATGATCGTCAACGTCGTTAGTGTTAGAACTTAAACTTGATTATCGGTGAGTCACATTGTCTGAGATTGGCGTGTTAGTTCTGCATGGTCCTAACTTGAATTTGTTGGGGTTACGAGAGCCTGAAGTGTATGGAACGCTCACCCTGGCTCAGATTAACGACTCACTACAACGTGGTGCTGCCGAGTTACAGGCGAGGGTAGAGTGTTTGCAATCAAATCATGAAGGTACTTTGGTGGACGCGATACATAACGCCAGGGATGTTCATGCAGGAATTTTGATTAATCCAGGAGCTTACACTCATAGTAGCGTTGCCATTAGGGATGCTCTGGCGGGAGTGATGATACCCACTGTAGAAGTGCATCTGAGTAATATAT
>JBEANW010000529.1:0-17593 GCA_041165225.1 Cyanobacteriota bacterium
GATCTAATTGAGTCAGCTTACCTTCGATTACCAGATCTACTGGTTTGTTGTGTTGACTTGATAAGTCACGAATTAATCGGGGAAAACGTCCTACTAGTTCGGCGAAAGGACGCATTTGCGATCGCGTAACATTCTGCTGTAGTTCACGGGTGGTATAGTTCAAGTTGCGAATCACCTGACCCATTTCTTGAACACTAAAGTCCATATCCGTGGTCACCTCTTGGAGTTGCACAATAGTCTCCATTTGTTCTTGAGATAACAGGTGCAAATCGGTATAGCGATCCATTTCTAGGGAATCAAATTTTTCTTCCACCGTTGAATTAGAAGCTGACTCCCAGACAGAATTACCAGAGGCAACTACAGGTTGGGTGGCAGGGAGCATTCCTTCCAGGGATGCCCAGTCATATAACTTGCGGAGTTGATTGCTAGACTGTTCCAGACGCTGCATCCTTTCCCTAGTTAAGCTCACAAAGTCTTGCAGTTGATTGAGTCGCAACACCGCCGCATTTCGTTCGAGAATTAGTCGGCTGGATAAATCATTCAATCGTTGCAGTTGTTCGGCGGGAACTCTAACCATTCTGCCCTGATCTGACTGGGGCTTGAGGGCAGAAATTGCAGCAGGGGTTAGTTTTGCTTGATTAAGCTGAGGCTGCTCTGTTTCAGGCTGGATTTGAGCAAAGGCAGCATCTAAGTCCGATAGATCTGTCGCATCGGGAGCAAATTGATCTAGGTCAACAGTTGACCCTGTTGCCATTTCACTAGCTAGAATTACTTCTAAGGGCAGATGAGCAACTTCAGGCAACCCATCCAACTCACCAGCAGCAGCATCTAGGGCTGATAGTTCTTGAGGATCGGGGACAAATTCTTCTAAGGTAAAGTCTGTTTCTAGGAAGTCAAAACCATCAGCGGACAATTCTTGAGCAGTTAAATTTTGTAGCTCGGCTAAATCTGCTGAATCAAAAAAGTCGCCGATGTCTAACGTAATCTGCTCTTCGAGGCTAGATGATGGTTCGGCAGCACCCTCCAATTGCACAGGTAGTTTATCGATTCTACCCACCAATACCAAAGCGTGCGATCGCTCCCACAGTTTTAAGGCTTGTTGAGCTAGGTCTTTAACTCCTTCTAAGGGAGTAATCGCTAATTGTTGTTGCACCGATTGACAGAGTTGCACAAACTGTTCAATCTGACTCATTAAGCCAAACTCAGCTAACTGTTCTGCCTGGGCTGCTAGTTCTGTTTGGAGTTGCATCGGCTCCAAAATTTCCAGTTGAGCCTTGAAGCTGGTTAGACATTCTTCAACTCCACTCTGGAAAATTAGACTAGAAACATCAATCTGCTCTTCTTCCGCCAATAGCAAATCTTCATCTTCATCTTTTAAATCTCCCAACTTAAGCCGTAAACGCTCAAAGATCGGCTCGGCATTTTGAGCTAGCCAACCTTCATCAATGGAGTCTTGTTGTTGGTGCAGATTTCTCACTGCTCGCATACAGTCAACTCCCTGCAAGAGAAGAGTAGTGACTTCCTGATCCACCAAACTATTATCTTTGCGTACCCGCAAGATTTTCAGGAAATCTTCGAGACGATGGGCAATTTTACTCAATGGAACATACCGCATCATGGCAGCTCCCCCCTTCAGGGAGTGAGCAGAGCGCATTGCTGTATCTAGTAAGCTGGGTTCAGCCCCCTGAGCATCTAAATCCATTAGCAGGGATTCTAAGCTATTAAAATACTCTTCTGCTTCTGATAAAAAGTCTAGTCTTACCTGTTGATCCGTGTCCATTGCGATACCGAATTATAGATTTTGGTGGATGGCGATTCAATACTTCTCGTTTAGGGAGATAGAGGAGATACTTAGAACATCATAGTAGTCTCATCGAGTTCTTCTGTTTCACTCACCTTGAATTGAGCTACGGAATTTTGCAGTTGACCGAGGATTTTAGTGGTAGACTGAATCGCCTGGGCAACTTGGCTAGAAGATTTAGAACGTTCTTGGGAAGTTTTGCTATTGAGCATCATCACTTCGGTTACTGCTTGGGAAGTTTCTGCTTGGGAGATGGTAGCCAGGGAGATGGATTTCATTAGGCGATCGATTTCTTGAGATTTGTTTAATACTGTACTCAAGCTGACTTTAGTCGCTTCTACCAATCGAGTACTATCAACTACCTGACTAGTTCCTGTTTCCATCGCTGCCATAACTTCCTGGGTTTCCTGCTGAATCCCGGTAATCAGTTGGGCAATTTCTTGGGTTGCCTTAGCAGACTGCTCTGCCAACGCACCCACCTGTTCGGCTACGGCGGTAAAGCCTTGACCTAATTCCCCTGCACGGGCTGCTTCTACGGAAGCGTTGATGGCAAGGAGGTTAGTTTTGAGGGCGATTTGATCGATTAATGCCACTACCTGAGAAATTTGTTGTGCCGATTCCCCTAAACGCTTAATTTTTTTGGAGGTGTCCCCAATAGTAGTCCGCAAGCCTTGAATACTATCTACTGTTTGATCCATGACAGTATTACCTTCTTTGATGCTGGTAAAAGCATCGTTGGAGATAATGGCAGTTTTTTCGGCGTTTTCGGCTACTTCTTGAATTGAGCTAGACATTTGTTTCACAGAGGAAAGAGCCGCCTGAATCTGTTCCGCTTCGGCGATCGCCTGTTCGGCAATGGCTCGTACTGAACCTTCGTTTTGAATCAAGGAAGAACTTACCTGTCCAGCGGAGCTTTTTACTTGCAGGGCAATGTCTTTGAGGTTTTCAATAATGGCGTTAAATAAATCGGCAATGATACCCACATCCCCGTCGGTTAACTGAGCGCGGACGGTTAAATCTCCTTCAGCAGCGGGTTCTAATGCTTCCATCAAACCAACTACCGCTGATTCGAGATCTTCTCTTTGTTTCTTTTGTTCGGCGGCGTTTTGCTCTAGAGACTTATTCAATTCATTCAAGGATTTTTGGTTATTTTTCTCTTGGATAATCGACTGTCTTTGAGCATAAATTGCGTAGCCTGCTAGTCCAAAGACTAAACCGATTAAACTGACCCAGAGCCAGAGATAATTTTTAATCAAATCTTCGATGGTAACTTGTCCAATTTCGTCGTAGGGAGCAATGTGCAAATCGATGAACAATTCATGGACTGGTCGATAGTTTTGGGGGACAGTCCAACCCGCGGCTTTGGCTGCCTTGGCCGCAGGACTACTTTGGGGCATCTCAAACAGGGCTTTCGCCATCAATTCGTCTAACTCCAAGGGAGTATCTTCTGCGGCTGCAAAAGGCCATTCGGGATAGAGGGGGGTACTGTGGGCAAAGGGAAATCCAGGTTCTTCTAGGGGATTAATAACTTTAAAATCTTCCAGCTTGGCTTTGCCTTTTTTGACGGCACTTTCTAAAGCATCAGTCCTTACCGTACCTGCATCTACCTTGCCATCAGCGATCGCTTGGATCACCTTCTCGTGAGTACCGCCGAAGGTAAGGTTAAAAAACTTTTCGGGCTTTTCAATTCCCGCATCAAACAAGACTCCTTCTACCATCTGCCATCCCCCTAGGGAGATCGGGTCAACCGCCATGAAGTTTTTCTTTTTCAGATCTTGGAGCGTATTAATATCACTGCGATCTGCTTTGGTCAGGATTACTCCCCCAAATTTGACGTAAGGCTTACCTAAACGGAGGGTTTTGAGGGTGGCAATACGGTTAGCTCCATAATTAGCTTCAAAATCGACATACATCCCTGGATTGGTAATAAAGAAATCCACTCCTTTGGTTTCCGCCAGTTTATACATCCCTTCAAAACTTTCAACAACCAGCTCAAAACTGTAGCCAGGAATTGCTTTTGATAAGTAATCAACAGTCGGCTGCCATTCGGCGATAGTTTCACTTTTAGCCCCCTCTCCCTTCGAGAGGACACCAATTCTAATCACGCCTGGTTTCTGATTCGCCGCTGGTGGTACTGACTGAGATGGCGCTGACTGAGCCATAACCTTGGTTGATAGTAATGGCTGCATCCTTTCTGCTACCAGGGGCAAGCTAGAGGGCAGAAAGCTGCCTAAACCCAATAAAACAAGGGCTAATTTCCAGCTACTATTCAATTTTTTGGCTTGATTAGCGAAGATAAACTTTTGAGATAGATGGTTCTGCATAGTCTTAAGAAATAATTAAGGAAATTTTCTGAAGGTAAAGGGCTAAAAGCTAAGAGCTTTTAAAAACAAAGCTTGATAGAGATAACAATAAAAATTTGAATAATTTACGACTTAATTTGAGTGGTAATTAATCGCCCCAGATCGATTAAAAATGAATATTGCAGTTCATTTGAATCATCTTGATTTTCCTGAATCGAGCTTTTAATAAAAGGACGCAGGATATCTGGGGCAATTACTGTGGATGTATTAAACTGTTCTGGTAAAATTCGTGACACCCCTTGAATCCGTTTTACGGTTAAACCATATAAGTCAAATTCATCAGTCTGCATATTATTTTGCCGAGAGTTAACCCGCACCACGATGGTTTGGTATTCTCTTTGATTCAAGGTTTCAGGAGGAAATCCTGCTAAATGAGCTAAATCTAGTGCCAAGAACACCTGATTTCGGGAACTCATCAAGCCCATCACGTACTCAGGTAGGTTAGGAATTGGCGTAATTTGACTACTATCAATGGTGATGGACTCTTGCACATAGCTCAAATCGAGCAGGACGTTGATGTTCTTAGTCAGTTGAAACCTGAGATAATAATCGCCCTGGCGCTGCTGTTCACTAAAAAGCTGTGGTAATAAGTCTTTTAGTCTGTCGGTAGTGGATAAACTGCTCACAAAACTAACCTGCTACTGATTTTCTAACGGCGGATACCATTTCTGCTTGGGTAAATGGTTTAACCAAATACGCCACTACCCCCTGTTTTTTCGCCCATTGTTTGTCTATATCTCGATCTTTAGTGGTACAAGCAATTACGGGAATAGAAGCAGTTTCAGGATTTTTCTTGAGT
Organism: Cyanobacteriota bacterium; assembly: GCA_041165225.1. Taxonomy (GTDB): domain Bacteria; phylum Cyanobacteriota; class Cyanobacteriia; order Cyanobacteriales; family Xenococcaceae; genus Waterburya. Next base: position 4,964 of record JBEANW010000529.1, read on the forward strand.
TTGCGACAAAATTCTAAGCCACTCATTTCTGGCATGACTAAATCAGTAATTACCAAATCAGGAACTTGAGCTGAAGCTTTTTCTAAAGCTTCTTGACCATTGCCAGCGGTGACAACGTTAAACCCTTCTTTTTCTAAATAGCCTGAGATCAAGTTCAATTGTGCCTGTAAGTCATCAACTACTAAGATAGTTTTCATGATTTTTAGTTTTAGTACCTAAGATAATTTTTTGATGGTTGAGAAATCTAGAGTTAACCTCACTGGCTCTAAAAGGCTGGTGCTGTGGCAGATAAATGCCGATTAACCACAGCCAATAATTCAGCTTGAGAAAATGGCTTAGTGAGATAGTCCGTGGCACCGACCATTTTCGCCCTGGTTTTATCAATAAAGCCCGTTCTCCCTGACACCATGATGATGGGAACATCTTTTAAAGAAGCACTGCCTCGAAAAAAGCTACAGAGTTTATAGCCATTGATGTTGGGCATAGAGATATCCATCAAAATCAGATCTGGCTTCAGGCGCAAGAGAATTGGTGCTGCTTTTAGCGGATCATCGATTTTGGTAATTTCATAGACATCATCAGCCAAGAATCTTTGCATCTCATCCAAGATCGTCGGACTATCATCTATACAAGCAATCTTCAACTTAGTCGAAGTATCTCGAACAGCTACAGAATTTGCCTGAGAGGGAATATGAGGTAGGAGAGCAAAAGGACTGGGTGGTTCCCGAATCGTAATCTCACCGCTGTTGACATAAGGATGGAGCAGTTGGGCAATTTTCAACTCATCTTGATTGAGAATCAAAGCTAACTGTCGAAAACTCAAGCCTTTTAAAAACTTGGCAATTTTCAACAATATGGGTGGCGAAGATTCCGTCAGAGACTGAGCATCTGCAATAAAAGGACATTGATAAGGCGATCTAATTGCCGTGTTGAAATTTTGCCAGTCTTTAATCCGCTGGTGCATACTTTGCAACAACATAGACAACTCAGTATTTTGAAAAGTCACCCTGGCAGCTAACGCATGTTGAGGTAGGTTGGAATTTTTCAGCCATTTAGAATCCCCTTCCTTAAGCCATAAAAAAGTTTCGATCGCTTCTTTACTCAGACTGGCGAAAATCTGTTGCGCCTGTTCGCGATCGAGATGTTCTCGTAAAACCAGCCAATTGATCGAGGGAATAATCCGCCCCCCTTCCAGCCAGTTGTTGTTTTCCCCCTGTTGTTCCGAGGTCGGTGGAGGAATAGACTTGGCTGCCGCCGCTGCATTCTGCAATCCCAGGCAGCGAAGATGATGGTCTAAAGTTACCATCAAATGCTGAACTGAATTAGCAGCACACTTAATCTGTCCTTCTTCTAAATAAATGTTCCAATGCACGCGACTATTAGATGCTTGGAGTATCCCCGTCGCCTTGGAGCTAGATAAATTTATTAATATTTCCGTTGGATTTAAAATTTGACTCATATAGAATTTTTGGTCAAACCTGTATTAGTTACTATTGATAGTTATTGTTCCCAAATAACTTTTATTTGTGACCATCGACCGCTAAATTTGTAATCATGATCAGTGCTTCGCTCTAGCTATAAGCTATAAGCCCTTCGGGTTCGACAGTTTGCGACGCGGAGCTAGTCCTTTAGGGCTCAAGTCGAGAAAGGCTTTAGCCGCATCTAACCCTTTCAGCATTTGCTTATGGGGGAAACCCCCAAGACCGCAATGCTTCACCAACGCAACTGTCTCACTATAAGCTTCAAGAGTGACCCCAGGTCGTATAATGTTGGCATCCCTAGACAATGTAGACAACAGACTGCTGTGACACTTTCAACCGAGAAATTAAAGAAATCCAAACCAGACTGGGCAGGGGATGATTTACTGTCTCGTTTGGTCAATCTCCTCATTCAAACTAAGCCTATTTATCGCCTGATGCAGGGTCAAGCTCGTCGAGTATTAATTAATACCGCCGAAAAAAATGGGATACCGTGGCGGGAAAATTATCAAGCTCTAGAAAACTCCACCGTCAAAGATTTGTTAGCTTCTATTACCAATTCTGCGATCGCCTATCCTGATTATTATCAAGTTCCCTTTCATGCTTATGATCAAGGAAACCTCTGTTGGCAGGCGGCTTTTGAGGCAGCTTCCGCCACCAATTCTATGGCTCTGCGAGTTTGGAAAGATGAGGAGCTAACTTGGCAGGCAGCACAGCAACGTTTACGTCACAGTTTTTACCAGATCTTAGAACCATATCTGCCTGAAACCATTACCGATATCCTCGATCTGGGTTGCTCGGTGGGAATTTCTACCCTGACACTCCATCAATATTTTACGGCGAACCAAGATACTCCCATCCATACCATCGGTCTAGATTTATCTCCCTATATGCTGGCGGTGGCGCAAACTGCTGATACTCAAAAATTAGTCAGTCAATGGATTCATGGTTTAGGAGAATCCACAGGATTGGCCGATAATTCCCTAGACCTAGTTACCCTACAGTTTGTGATCCATGAATTACCCCGTCAGGCAACAATAGCAATAGTGCGGGAAGTGTTACGCATCCTGAAGCCAGGAGGAGCGATCGCCATAATAGACAACAATCCTGCATCTCCTGTAATCCAAAATCTCCCCCCCGTGTTGTTTACCCTCATGAAAAGCACGGAACCCTGGAGCGATGATTACTATACTTTTGATGTGGAGGCAGCACTGCAACAAGTAGGCTTTGAGTATCAAGGAACGTTCCCTAGCGATCCTCGCCATCGGACGATCATCGGCATTAAGCCTAACTTTGATTAACAGAATTAATACAAGTTAGCTACATACTCTCCATAGCCGTTGTAGGGCAATGTTTCCTTGATGTCCCAAGACAATCCAGGGCCTGAGCTAATAAACTTCTCCGTGGCTTGAGACCACCGAGGATGGGGAACATTCGGTTCGACATTCGCCTCAAACTTATACTCGTTGGGGTCAATGATATTCCAGTAGGTTGCTGGTTGGGTTGCTAAAAATTCAATTTTGACAATGGATTTTGCTCCTTTAAAACCATATTTCCACGGTGTTACCATCCGTATAGGTGCGCCGTGCTGTTTCGGCAGATCATGACCAAAAATACCCGTGGCAAAGAAAGCTAAATCGTTAGCCATTTCTTCAATACGTAATCCTTCGGTGTAGGGCCAAGGTAATGAGCCAAGGTGGAAACCAGGGCCTTTGGTGATTTCAGGATCGTAGAAGGAGGTAAAGCTGACAAACTTCGCCTTAGCAGTGGGTTCCACGTCTGCTAACAGTGCTTTCATGGGAAACCCAATCCAGGGCAAGACCATTGACCAAGCTTCTACACAACGAAAACGATAGACTCGCTCTTCTTGGGGAAATTTGCGTTTTAAATCCTCTAGATCATAGGTACGAGGATTGTTAACTAACCCAGCAACCTCTACTTTCCAGTTTTCGGTGGGTAGCTTTTGGGCATCCAGCCAAATGTTCTTGGTGCCACCGTATTCATAGAAGTTGTTATATTGCGCCGCTAGCTTTTCTTCAATAATCGGTCTATCTACCTGTTGAAAATCAGGATTTTGGGCAAAAGAGTCGATTTTGGGTAAATTAATGCTCTTTTCTAGCTCCAGTGCCGAGGCGGATTTACCAATTCCAGAGGCAATACTCTGACACCCCGCCAGGGGCAGCAAGCTCGCACCAATTCCCGCTCCTACGAGAGTTTTGATGAAGCTACGGCGATTGTAATAGAGTCTGGAGGGGGTAATCTGATTTTCAGATATTTCCCAGGATTCAGGAATGCGAATCAAAGTCATGGGATCTAAAATAAGCTATTTTTTGTAGTTAAAGTTAAGTAGTAAGTAGTAAACCTTAACTACTTGTAAACATAATTAAGATTACTATTAATATTCTGGCAAATTCCAGTCCTGGGGATTAAATTCCATCATGGAACCTAGTACCTGATCTGCTGCTGTAAATAATTGATGATCGAAGACAGCATCAGGAATTACCACCACGGACATTCCCGCTGCGATCGCTGCTTCCATCCCCGCAACCGAATCTTCAAATACCAAACATTGTTCAGGATTAGCTTTTAGTCTCTTGGCAGCCAGTAAAAATATATCGGGGGCAGGTTTGCCTTGTTTAATTTCTGGGTCATCTCCTAAAGTTGTAATTTCAAATAGCTTTAACCACTCCTGATGATGAACGGTTTTCATGGCAAAATGATGCTGAGAAGAGCTAGACGCGATCGCCTGGGGAACATGATACTCTGCTAAGTGTTTAATTAGTTCGACTGTCCCTGGTAAAATTTGCGCTGTGCTGTATAAAGGGTAAAGTAGTTGATTGCGCTCCACTAAATACTCTTCAGCAGTTAGGGGCAGTTGCAGCAGCTCCACGAGAATTTTCGCTGAATCTAAAGTTGGTCTACCAGCGATCGCCATTTTGGTTTTGGTATTAAAAGTTTTACCATAACGATTTACCACTTCACTATTGACCCGTTCATGTAATGATTCTGTGTCTAACAGCAATCCATCCATGTCATAGATTACATGAGTAATAGATTTAAACATAAGTTTTGTAACTGGTTAGTAATTTTAGTAGTTATAGATAAGACTTGAATATATCCGAGCATAATTAACAGCTAGATAAGATGAGATGTGATATTTCTGACTGGCTTTGCGATCGCCCCCTCTGATATGTTTATTAAATAGCCTTTGATTGAGAGATTTTTAAGATCATGAAGGATCAATCTACGGGGAGAATGTTACTCTCCCACAATTTTAATTTAAGCAACCAGGAACTTCCTACATTCCAGAAATCAGAGTTTGCCGAAATATTCATTCAAGGGTTACAAGCCCAAGAAAACGTTAAGTGTAGCCTGATCGATAATCCCCACTGGGTAGTAGAAATAATCTTTCCTGTGGATGAATTTGAACCCCAAGAAATTGGTCAGATGTGTGGTCAGATTCTCACCAACAAAAGGAAAAGTCAACAGCCAGACTCTCCCGTCGCGATCGATACGCTGATTCTGGGAGGCAAAAAAGCTACTCCCGCAACTAGCACCGCCCCTACTTCCTTACAAACTGGTGAATGGGGGGTTGATGTGGTGGAAACAGCCCAAGCAGATGCATTCCTGGCTGTGATTAATTGGCAGAATCTGACCGCTGGTAAATCTGGCGATCTAATTTTTAAAATTGAATTTCTCAAAGCTTAGTTTCTTTTAACTAATAACCAATGAACACTACTGTATTTGAACAATTTTTTGCTGAATGTATTGGTAATTGGCGGTCTGATCGCACTTATCATTATCTAACTCACCAGGAAATAGAGCGATCGCAAACTACTTTTGAAGTAGAACCTCTAACCAGCGAACAAAAAGCTAAGGTACTAGCGGATAACGCCTACGAGAAGCTAGATAATTTGGAGAGTTTACCAGGGTTTAACTTGGGTTTCTATACGATTTCGGAAAAGGGGGAAGAGAAAAAACAGAATCTAAATCTGATGTTTGTCCCCAAGTCTGAGACAAATATGCTGCTGGAAGGAGATTATTTACGCGATCGCGCCTACGAAGAAGATCGACCCATTGTTTCCCACTTTAGTTTTGATGCACACACCAGAGAATTGCTCATGACCACCAACTATACCCGTGTGGTTTCCGTTGATTCCATTACTCTCATCAACCCTACTTTACGCATTCGACGAATTCTGAACTATGCCAAGCCTGATGTAGGACAACCGCTTAAAAACGTCCTGTTAGCTGGCTTTGGCGTGGAACAAAAGATTCTGAACTAAACTAGCCTGGAATCTATTAACGATTACGTTTATTGCTTTACAATTATTCATCTAATTCTCATTAAGTTTTACAAAACTTGATAGGATAGGTTCTACGAGCATTGTATAAATAGACTGTAAACCCTTAACCCGATTCCTCTAGTTGAATCCCATAAGGCTTTATACCTATTAGGTGTGACAAAAGATCAATTTATACTTTGTCTTTAAGACTTGAGATTTAGATCAAACACCTTGTGAAAACTGCGTTGTATTATGCAGCGTCTTAATGTGATGGTGCTAGAACTCTTGATTAAAAGACTCTAAACCAAAATATCTGTAATTAAATAAATTGGCATAAAACGACTTACTGTATCTGTGAAGTAACAAAATATTAAAGATTAAATTGTTTGATATTTTCCTACTTTGCTTTTGCTGAGTTGGCCAGAAAAAGTTTATTTCCTGTTGGCAGGAAGTGAAGCCGTGACAAGCATTGAAGGAGCAGTAGGTAGACATATCTGAGCTTGGATCTGCTTGTCGAGTTTGTGTATCTACATAAAACTCACCCCGAAGGATATGTATTTAGCCGTTACAGTCACCCGTACACCTCCGTAAAACGAAGGTGCCTTCTTACGAAGTTTGCCCAACGGGAGAAACCCCCGCAATGCGCGGCGGCTTTTGAGTAAGAATACTCTTTCTCAAAACGAGCCTTAACTCCGCGCTGCGGGTGACCGTTGGTCAATGTTCATCGAGATCCTGGCTGACTAAGGCGATGATGCATCCTGGAGAAAATTAATTCCTAAATCAAGGAGATTTATTAAATGACATTTGGACCAGCATCTGAATTAGGTGTCGGCTTATTTGAGGATACCGCTCCTTTTGAATACGTACCTGGTCGTTCAGAAGAAGAAGTAGAGAGTATCATTCGTGCTGTCTACCGACAGGTACTAGGCAACGCTTACATCATGGAAAGTGAGAGAGCAACTATTCCTGAGTCTCAATTCAAACTAGGGCAACTAAGCGTCAGAGAATTTGTCAGAGAAATCGGCAAGTCTAACGCCTATAGTTCTCGTTTCTTGGAAACTTGTCCTCGCTACCGTTTCATCGAACTGAACTTCAAGCATTTCCTTGGTCGCGCCCCCAATGGCTACGACGAAATGAAAGCTCATAGTGCCATTTTGGATCAAGGTGGCTGGGAGGCAGAAATTGACTCCTATCTTGATAGTGATGAATATCAGGAAGCCTATGGCGAAAACTTTGTACCTTTTTATCGAGGATACAAGAGTCGTCCTGGTCAAACTATGGTGGAATTCACTCATATGTTTGCTTTGGCTCGTGGAGCTTCTTCCAGCGACTTTAAAGGCAGTTTGGCAGGCAAGGCTCCTGTACTAAACAAGAGCGTAATTCAAGGTACTCCTCTGGCGGTAATTCCTCCTTCTGGTGGTGCTGTTGGGGATGGTTGGTCTTTCCGCGAACCAGCTTTGGGTGCGCGCACTCGTCAGGGTTCTGGCTCTGGAGACAATGGCAAGGTGTACCGCATTGAAGTCACGGGTTATGCTTCCCGCGCCGTTAACCGTGTATCTCAATTCCGTCGTAGTAACAAAGTATATTTAGTACCTTACGATCAGCTATCCCAAGAATACCAACGTATTCATAAACAGGGTGGCAAAATCGCGAGTATTACTCCTGTTAACTAGTTCTAGGACAATTAATCATCCCTGCCCTTAAAGACTAAAGTGCTTAATTGCGGTTAGTTTTCTAAGGGCGGAATTTCATTTGACAAATCAATATTAATTCAGGAGAAATTTAATTATGGTGGCAGTAATCGATGCTCCCTTTGAAGTCCGAGGCAATAGCAGTGCTGATGACAAGGCGATCGCTATTCGTGCAGTATATAAGCAAGTGTTGGGTAATCCTCATGTGATGGAAAGTGAGCGCTTAGTCAGTGCAGAATCACAGTTCTGTAATGGCACTATGAGTCTCAGAGAATTTGTGCGAGCGGTGGCGAAATCTAGTTTTTATAGCGCTCGTTACTTTGAAACCTGTGCGCCCTATCGTTTCGTGGAGCTAAACTTCAAACACCTGTTGGGACGCGCTCCTAGAGATCAGGCAGAACTATCGGAGCATATCCAGCGTTGTGTTAACGAAGGTTATGACGCAGAAATCGATTCTTACATTGATAGCGTCGAATATTCCGAGAAATTTGGCGAAAACATTGTGCCTTTTTACGATGGTGCGACCAGTACTATCGGTCAAAAGCAGGTTAACTACAATCGCACTCTGTCTTTGCTTCAAGGTATTGCAGGGGTTGATAGCGCCGAAAAAGCTTCTCGTTTAGTAGACAGTGTAGCTACCAATAGTGCTACTGCTGCCAAGACTCCTTCTACTGGTGGGCGAATTTCACCCTATAAGGATGCTACTGCTAAAAGATTCAAAATTGTCGTCAAGGGTTCTAAATTCGATGCTCCTCGTCGAGTCAGTACTACCGAGTACATCGTCCCAGGCGATCGCATGACTCCCCAAATTCAGCGCATTAACCGCACTGGAGCGAAAATCGTCAGCATCACTGAGATTTGAGTTCTTACTGACAAAATTCATAACTAAAATATCTATAAATTTAAAACTCAGGAGAAGCAACTCATGTCCCTTTGGTTACAAGATGCCCCCAAGACCGAATTACGTCCTAACTCGACGGAGAGTGATCTACAGGTAGTTATTCGAGCGGTTTATCGCCAAGTTTTTGGTAATGCTCATCTTTTAGAATGCGATCGCCAAACTTCTGCGGAGTCTCTGTTGCGGGATGGCGACATTACTGTCCGTGGCTTTGTCCGCATGGTAGCCCAGTCTGATTTATACCGCTCCCTCTTTTTTGACCGTTCCTCGCAATATCGTTTTATTGAGTTGAACTGTAAGCACTTTTTGGGTCGTGCGCCCCTAAATCAGGCAGAAATCTCGACTCACGTTCAAACCTACAATAACTCAGGTTACGAAGCCGAAATCGATTCCTATATTGATAGCGATGAATATCTGATGGCTTTTGGGGAGAACACTGTACCTAGCCCTCGTGGTACGAGCGACCCTGGTAACGTGAGCAATGTTGGTTTCAACCGAGTCTATTCCCTCTATCGTGGTAACGCAACTAGTGATAGTGGCAAATCTGCTCGCTTAATTAGTGATTTAGCAGCTAACTTACCGACAGCGATCGTCGCTCCCACAGCAGGGGGTGGTACTCCTGGAAGCAACAATAAACGCTTCCGCGTCAAGGTAACTAAAGCTAGTGTTGGCTCTCTTAACCGCCTTAGTAACCAAACCTATGAGGTTAATTATGAGCAGTTAAACGCCAAAATCACAAACTTACACCGTACTGGAGCGAGAATTCTCAGTATTACAGAAGTTTAAGATAGCTTTAAGTTCTAAACCAAAAGTCCATCACAGTAAATATATTGGGGAAAACTTTAACCTTTTCCCCAGCAATAGGAGAGAATCTATTATGACAGGAATGATTACTACTGGAGACACCAACGTTAGTACTTATGGCAGTCGCACGATCGCTATTGAAGTTACTGGTGTTTGTCGTCAAGACGTAATGCGTACCAGTAACTATACTGTGAAAGTGCCTTATAGTCGCATGTCCCAGACTATTCAGAGTATCAATCGCATGGGAGGGAAAGTAGCAGGTATCTCTTTAGGAAATACTGGAACTACATCTGCTCCTGTAGCTGCTGCATCCACTGGCGCAGAGGCAGAACCTCAAGCAGAACCGAAAAGACGTTCTGGTGGCAGAAAAAACCGCAGTCGCAAGTAATTTCCAAGTAGTTTCCAACTAGACGGTCAGAAAGACCCCGCCGTAAAACGACGAGGATTCCTCTGACTTCGTGAGAATAGTCACCCGTACACCTCCGTAAAACGAAGGTGCCTGCGGGTGACCGTTGGTCAAAGATCATCTGGAAATTATCATTACTTCTTTTCTAGTAGCATTTCTAGCAGCGGTAAAATCTGCTGCTAGGATTAGCTAAACTGGCTTTCCATAGCGTCATTAAAATGTGGCATTAAAACAACTTAATAAAAACACTTTTTTTTAGCTAAATACTTCTAGATTTGAAAATCCATGAACATTGATGAATTTGTCGAACGCTCTTTGGGAAAATGGCGATCGCAACGTAGCGCTCATCATTTAGCATTTCACCATTTTGAAGAAGTTACTTCCCAAATAGAAATTCTCCCCCTAGAACACGACGACGAGCGAGTAATTGCTCTGTACAAAGCAAATCAGGTAGATGCCCACTTGATTTCCAGTCCTTTTTACATGACTTGGGCAGGAGAATCGGATTGGGATGAAGATGAAGTCTTAGCAGGGTCAACGGTGTTGGTCCCTGTCCCCGATCTAGAAAACCCCACCCAGGGCAGACTCCTACGAGAACAAGGCTATGCCGAAACCGTGCCAGCGATCGGACAATATCAACTGATCGAAGACGGTTCTTTTGTGTTGAAAACCCAGTATGAACGAGCCACTGCTGAAGAGAAAATTTGGTTTGCCACGCCGAATTTAAGATTTCGGGTATCTTTAATCAAAACAGGAGATGGCAAAGGAGTTACCACAGCTTCTTTCTCTTCCGAGATTCGTTCGCTAAATTTGGATGAATAGCAGATAAATAGCAAAAATTGCTAAGAATAAATTTTATAAAAAAATGTTGACCAGAGAAAATCATTCAGCACAAGATAACAACTTGCTTCATGAGCTTGCTTGCCTCATGTCGGGAGATTTTTCTAATCGTCAACAGTCCGATGCCAATCCCCAGAATTACGCTCATATTCGGATTTTTTTTCGTCCCTTACCCTGGGACTTTTTTTCAGGTATTGGCTTTTATTCCGAGCAGGTGTATGACTACAACCTCTGGACTCCCTATCGTCAGGGGATTCATCGCCTGGTCAATCAAGGAGATCAGGTTTATATTGAAAACTATAGTCTCCAAGATGCAGAAAACTATGCAGGTTCAGGTCATAATCGCGATATTCTGCTGACTATTCCTCCCGACTGTATTGAACGTCGTCCTAACTGCTCGATGGTGTTTCGTAAGGAAGGAGAAAAGTTTTACGGTACTGTTGAACCAGGAAACAAATGCCTGATTCAGCGCAAAGGTGTGAATACTTATCTTGTTAGTACCGTTGAGCTGACTGAAACCACCTGGATTAGTTGGGATCGAGGGATGGATCTAGAAAATCATGAACAAGTTTGGGGTTCGGCAGTTGGCCCTTTGAAGTTCACCAAAAAAGAAAGTTTTGCTCATGAATTGCCCGAGATTACTAGAATTTTTGGGGATGAAAGCTGAACAGTTAACGCTGGAAAGTGCCGATAAGTTAATCACTAATCTAATTGGCTAATGAAAACAAATATAAATAAAAAAAATGATTAGTCTATCGGAGCCAACAGTAAGAGGTATGCTGCCACCAGTAGCTCGCAAAAAAATGCAAGCTTGGATTAGAAGTCGTCATCTAATTTGTTCAGGTAACTTTTTTATTTTGGAAACCTTAGAATATTCCACTATTGAGAGGTTTGAAGAGTGTGTCCAGGGACTAGGGGGGACTTTTATTTCCGTTGAACCTGTACGCAAGGTTTGGATTGGGAATCATCGCCAGGTCATTTTGTATCAGGCTAGAGCTAGTTTGCATACTCCCCATCACGAACTAAAACAGTACTGGATTAAATACGGTGGCTTTTATACCAGATTTGACGAGAAATCTTGTTAATTAAGGATTACAAACTTATACTTATCAACTTTAGTAGGGAAATTTAAACATCATGGTTAGTACTTTCATTAGTCCAGTGATTGGTAGAGCTGGGGAATTAGGATTAGGTTTATATGAAGATATTGAACCCGTTGAATTGTATGTCAACGACTCGGTTGAAGCCTTGGGAATCGTAATTCGTGCGGTTTATCGGCAAGTTTTGGGGAATGCTTATGTCATGGAAAGCGAAAGGCTCACTGTCCCAGAATCTAAATTTAAAGAAGGTAGAATCAGCGTTCGTGAATTTGTCCGCCAAGTAGCCCAATCAGCATTATACAAATCTCGGTTTTTTGATAGTTGTCCCCGCTATCGTAGTATTGAACTAAATTTCAAGCATTTACTTGGTCGTGCGCCAGATAGCTATGACGAAACTAATAGCCACAGCCAAATCCTAGATCGCGGTGGTTATAGTGCAGAAATCAATTCTTATCTAGATAGCGACGAATATCAGAATAAGTTTGGCGAAAATATTGTTCCTTATTACTGTGGTTATAAGACCCAAACAGGTAAGAATATAGTGGGTTTCACTCATCTATTCCAGTTACTTCGAGGTGCTTCCAGTAGTGATAAAAAATTAACCACTCAAGATCAACCTCGTTTAACTAGTTCTCTAATTCATAACCGCCCCAGTGTGATTATTCCTCCCTCAAATATTAATAGTTATGGGGGAGTGACTGATATCAATAAATTATTGACCAATGTCTTCAGTTTTCAAGAGAAGCCAACTCCAGTCAAGCCCCAGTCTACTGTGAGGGACTATGCTAGTGCTACACAACCTAGTTACTCAACAGAATCATCATCTACTAACCCCAGCCAGAAAATTGCCGAGTTACAGCAAAAACTATCCAGTCTCAGTTCTTTTGCTACTATTGGTGCAGCGGAAATCAGTAAATGGCAGTCTACAGGAATGTCTGGAGGAAACAGCGATCGCGGAGGATCGGCGGAGCCTCATCGCACGTCAACCAGCAACTCACAATCTAGTAATACTACAGAGCAACAAACTATCGATAATTTAGAACGTCAAATAGCAGATGCCCAAAGACTAGCCTCTATTGGCGAAGCTCGGTTGAATAAATGGCGTAAGCGAGCTTTCTTTTAGTTCG
>JBEANW010000530.1:0-4671 GCA_041165225.1 Cyanobacteriota bacterium
AACAGGGCAACAATCAAAGTCCAAAAATAAAGCTCTTGTCCATAGCCGAAAGGATGGCTATCGTCTGCTGGTTTCTTACTTAAACGTAACCCCAATAACAGCAACAATTCATTTCCTGTATCAACTACCGAATGAATCCCCTCCGAGAGCATCGAGGAACTTCCTGTAATCGAAGCTGCAATAAATTTAATGATGGCGATCGCAAAGTTTGCTGCCATCGCGGCATAAATTGTTTTCTTGGCTGAAGCAGACATTAGTATTTTAAGTATTTTAATAAATATTAAGCTTTATTCAGCCTTATTTTTGCGTAAGCGTAAAGTGTCAGATAGTAATACGGTCAAACCAGGCGAACTACGTAAATTGTTATGTATCGTCAGAATAGATGGTTCGATAGGTTTGATAAACTTGACTTTGAAGTTTAATGGCTCTTATTTTAGGTAGTCATAAAACCAAAAAATTAAGAAAGTTGCCTTGGGTATTTTTCTTAGTTAGAACAACATAAAAATTCATTTTCAGGAGACTAATCAATTATGGTTCAACGAGGTTCTCAGGTTAGAATTCTTCGTCCAGAATCCTATTGGTATAACGAAGTTGGCTCAGTCGCATCGGTAGATACAAGCGGTATTCGTTACCCTGTAGTCGTGCGCTTTAACAAGGTTAATTATGCAGGGGTAAACACCAATAATTATGCAGAAGCAGAATTAAAGGAAGTCAGCCCTCCTGCCAAAAAAGCAGGCAAAAAAGCATAAAGGCTTCGCCTTAGCTATAAGCTATAAGCTACAGGCTATAAGCTTAATAAAAAGAGGTCATAGACCTCTCCTATCTGCTTCCATCCCTCAGTAGTCTTTTTACTGGGGGTTTTTGGTTGACTGGTTTTACCGCACTCATTGAACTGTGCAGATGGGGAAAAGGGAAAGGGGAAAGCGATGCAGCGCGGTCTTGGGACGGCGGCTTTTGAGTGGGAAGCTTCCCACTCAAAACGCGCCTTGGCTTTCCCCATGAGCGACTGCATCAAGAAGGGGAAAGCAGTACCTCATGGTTCTGAGAATTGCTATATCGTTATTCAACCACGTAATATAATCTCAGTTTCTTGCCTTTTCTAATCGAAGCTAAAAGCTATTAGCCTTTAGCTATTAGCTGGGGCTTTGTCCCTTTACTGACATTCATCAGGAAAAACTGTTATTCTGCTGACCAAACTATGAGCGTTGTCATAGACATTTACACCGAAAGCGATATCGTTTTCCCGAAAAATTTGTGAACTAGGCTCTTTACACAGTATGTTACTCACCACAGGACGAAACTCTTTGGAGAACTGGTTTGTGTCAAGTTGTGCCACTGAATAATTGAGTAATGTATAGTTATAATTCATCATTTTTCCTGGCCCCACAAAAGTAGAATCCCATTGAGTATCTTGATCGATTTGCATCGGCAATTCTTGATTCAACATCTCCGAAGCTTCGGCTAGGATTTCGTTAATATTTTCTGCTCTTGTCGGAGACTGAAAAGCGATCGCCGTGGTACAAGCAGCGAGAGTAATACTTAATAGTGACTTGATTTTGATTTTAGAAGTTAGCATATGCTGATTCGATTATTTATTAAATAGTTTTAGATAGTGATTACTTGTATTTTATTTGTAGTAATCTAGTGTCGCCCTAGCAATGATTACTATGAGAGTGTGATCTCCATCTGATAATAATTACGATGAGAGTGCAATCTCTATCCTGAACGTACTGAGAATAGATGCACAAAAGAAGTGAGTAATACATGAAAATTTCCGAGCTACTAGAGTTGGTGTTACTCGCTGCAATCTGGGGCGCTTCCTTTCTGTTTATGAGAATTGTGGCACCTGCTTTGGGGCCAGTATTGTTAATTGAATTGAGGGTCTTAATAGCAGGTTTAACCCTACTATTAATTGCGACTCGCCTTAACTTAATTGACGAGATTCGTAAGAATTTCATGCCGTTGTTGGTCATCGGCTGTATCAACACAGCAATTCCTTTTTTGTTATTCGCTTTTGCTGCTTTGTATCTTCCTGCGGGGTTTTCCTCCTTACTGAATGCCATGACACCATTGTTTGGTACTTTAATTACAGGCTTATGGTTGAGGGAAAAATTGACTTTGAGCCAGTTTATGGGTTTAATCGTCGGTTTTGCGGGGGTAACGATACTTGTGGGTTGGTCTAAACTACCTGTAACGGATAGCTTTATCTTGGCTGTCGTAGCGGGATTAAGCGCCTCTTTTTTATATGCGGTGGGTGCATCTTACGTCAAAGAAAAATTATCAGGAGTCAATTCCATAGTCGTGGCTACAGGAAGTCTATTAAGCGCAGCGATCATTTTGCTACCGATTACGCCGTGGTTTTTACCTGAGACATTTCCTTCGATGATGGTAATCTTGGTGACGATCGCCCTAGGATTATTTTCTACCGCCTTGGCATATGTGATGTATTTTCGTTTACTCGCCAATATTGGCGTAAGTAAATCCTTAACGGTGGCTTATTTAGTTCCCCTATTTGCCATATTTTGGGGAATGCTAATCCTCGATGAACCCATTACTCCCTCGATGATTTTTGGCTGTGGTTTAATTTTATCGGGTACAGCGATCGCTATTTATCAGTAAGTAGCTCCTCCTAATTAAACATAAAATAGTTTTGGTTTGGGGTATTAGGGATTTGGGGAAATCAGTCTCACGTTTAATTAGGTTGACTTACTTAAAGGGGGAAAGCCCCAGCTAAAAGCTTTGATTAGATTGTTGTTAGGTACAAACCCAAGTTAAATTAAGAAACCTTGTATTTACCCTGGGGGTATTTGTTTGAAACGGTTTTACCCATCCATCTTCAGAGCGATCGCCATCCTTGCTAGCTTGTGGTTAGTCTTGGAATTTTCCTCCCGTTCCTTCGCTGAAATACTGTGGTTTCAAGAAGTGGGCTATCTCTCAGTATTTCTCGCGCGATGTGCCAGTCAATCTGGGCTTTGGGTAATTACTACTCTCATTTCAGGATTATTTATCGGTGGGAATCTCTGGTTAGCTAGTCGTTGGCAATGGCAGTGGTTACCAAAAGATGAATGGTATGACGTAGGTTTGCCCGTTACTCCCCAGCAACGGCAGTTATTGGGTAGAGAGATGATTAATACTCCCCAAAATAGACTGTTAGGCATACCCGATCTGGAAAAAAAGACCTATTCTCCTCGGTTAAAGCTACCTCTGTTACTAACCGCAGCGATCGCAAGCGCAGTGGGGATTACCTATATCCTAATTAGCTGTATTGCTCTGGCTTTATCAGTCTGGCAAACTAGCTCTCCTTTGACTCACATTGTCGCAAGTTTCAAGCCACCCCTTGATTTTAATTTGGCTAATAATTTGGCTAATTTTTCAGGCTTTTTCCTGAGCTACCTGCGCCAGTTGATTGTCGTTCTTGCTATTGTCGGGTTGTTGTTATGGAAACCAAAAACTAGTTTAAAAGCGATCGCTACTCTACTCAGCATTGTCTTTGGCTTGATTGCAGCAGGGAACTGGGCGGTATTTCTGCGCTTTTTTAATCCATTTGCCTTTGATTTAACCGATCCTCAGTTTGGTCATGATATTAGCTTCTATATCTTTCGCTTTCCTTTGTGGCATTTAATTGAATCTTGGTTGCTCGCCTTGACCTGCTGCACTTTACTTAGCTGCACTTTATACTATCTATTGTCAGGCAATAGTCTCTCGGAAGGGCGTTTCCCAGGCTTTACCAAGATCCAACTGCGACATATTTCTTTTCTGGGTGCAGCAGCGATGTTGGCATTAGCTTGTCAGCATTGGCTGAACCGTTTTGACCTCCTCTATAGTTTTCGGGGGGTAGTTTATGGTGCAGGCTTTACCAATATTCAAGTTCAGCTACCGATAGAAGTCTGGTTGACTCTGGTATCAATTGCTAGCGCTATCTGGCTATTGTATAAAGGTTTCCGTGGCTATCGTAATCTACAGATTCAACAGCTTAAAATCAAAAAAATTATCCTGCTCGTCCTACCCTTTACAGTTTATCTATCAGTCTTGTTACTCAGTAACATTGCCAGCGCCACAGTACAGCGTTTCATTGTCCAACCCAATGAATTAGATAAGGAAAGACCCTATATCGAGCGCAGTATCGCTTTAACTCGTAAGGCGTTCAACTTAGATAATATTGAAGCCAAAACCTTTAATCCTCAAGGAGAATTAACTGCCACAGATATTCAAAACAATGATTTAACCATCAAAAACATTCGCTTGTGGGATACTCGCCCGATTCTACAAACCAATCGTCAACTACAGCAAATCCGCCCCTACTATCAATTTTACGGTGCAGATATAGATCGCTATTTATTAAGCCCAGGATCTCACCTCGATCATGCAGTTAAACAACAGGTAATTATTGCCGCCAGAGAATTAGACTATGCTCAAGTCCAAGATATTGCCAAAACCTGGGTTAATGAACATTTAATTTATACTCATGGCTATGGCTTTACCCTCTCTCCTGTTAACCGAGTTGCTGAAGGTGGCTTGCCCGATTATTACGTTAAAGATCTGGGGACAGGAAACCGAGAAACAGGTTCTCTCACAGTTTCCGATGAAGTCATCCGTAACAGCATTCCCATCGGCAAACCTCGTATCTACTTTGGTGAATTAACTAACCCCTACATCATGACTTCGACCAAG